>NZ_JAXQGC010000018.1:0-12225 GCF_034331125.1 Proteiniphilum sp. | reverse complement strand
CTTAAAGATAAATACTTTATCTGACACATGTAATTTTTATTTGAGACTTTTAGGTGAGACTTTTAGGTATTTTTTAAACAATTATGGGGTTAAATTGTTTTGATATTGTTATATTTGCGTTTCGAAATAAGGAAAAAAGGAAAAACAGACAGAGAAGAATGAAAAAAGGTATCGCCATACTGCTCACAGTAGTCATGCTGCTGACCGGCATTCAGCCGGTTTTGTCGCTGCATCTCTGTGCAGGCACCCTATTTTCCGCTGGTTTCTTCGAAGCGTCTGAAAGTAGCATCTGCTGCGAAGAGCCAATGGCGGAAGCAACACTGACCTCCTCCGGAAATAGTATACCGGCAGCAGGATCCACTACCGACAACGTCGTATATCACGAGGTCTGTTGCGAATTCCAGACCATCGAAATCTCCACGGACGATTTCAGTCGTGATGCAGAACAGCAGACAATCCACAACCTAACTCAAGTAACCGGTGGCACATGGGCGGTGATGGCATCACTGCCCTACCGGGTTATTCCCGACAATTCCCTCACTATCCGGCATCATTTCCCGCCTGTCGGATTGGGCAGGCTTACTACAGACCTGCTCACTTATATCTGCATCTACCGTATTTGATTTTATCAATTCAGAAAACAGCATAACCTCACTTTTTTTCTAAGAAAAATTTGCCGGACTAAGAAGTCATTGGCTGGTTTTGAAGGTTATGTTACCATTTCATCTGTCTTTTAAAAATCAAATCATTCCTACATGCTTCATAAAATCGTTCACTATTTTTTAAATAACAGGCTGTTATCCATCCTGTTACTAACCATCATTATTGTATGGGGGATATCCACAGCCCCCTTCAACTGGTACAGCATGCTGCCGCGAGATCCGGTTCCGGTAGATGCGATCCCCGACCTCGGCGACAATCAGCAGATCGTTGCCACAGAATGGATGGGACGCTCACCCAAAGATATCCAGGATCAGATCACCTATCCGCTGACCACCTCACTGCTCGGTATTCCCGGCGTAAAGACCATCCGCAGCACTTCCATGTTCGGGATGTCGTTTATCTACATTATCTTTGAAGAAGACATTGAATTCTACTGGAGTCGTTCGCGCATTCTGGAAAAATTGAATTCACTGCCATCGGGAACGTTACCTGAAGGAGTACAACCCAGCCTGGGGCCGGATGCAACTGCTCTGGGTCAGATATACTGGTACACGCTGGAAGGCAGAAATCCCGATACCGGTGAACCCACCGGAGGTTGGGGTCCCGACGAGTTGAGAACCGTTCAGGATTTCTACGTAAAGTATACGCTTTCATCGGCTGAGGGTGTGGCAGAGGTGGCTTCCGTAGGTGGCTTTGTCAAAGAATACCAGGTGGAGATCAACCCGAACTCCATGCGCGCCTACAACCTCTCCATCATGGATGTGATGACTGCCATACAGAAGAGCAATCTCGATATCGGGGCGGAGACGGTGGAGATCAATAAGGTAGAATACCTCGTCCGGGGGCTGGGATACATCAAGAATGTGGCTGACCTCGAAGAGGCGGTCATTACGGTCCGCAATGGCGTGCCGGTAAAAATCAAAGATGTGGCCTTTGTCAATCTCGGCCCGGCCACGCGGCGCGGCGGCCTCGACAAGGAAGGGGTGGAAGCCGTAGGTGGCGTGGTGGTGGCACGCTACGGATCCAACCCGCTGGAGGTGATCAACAACGTGAAGGAGAAAATCTCAGAAATGGAAGCAGGATTACCCCAAAAGACCCTGGCCGATGGCACCGTCTCGAAGGTGACCGTCGTTCCCTTTTACGACAGGACCGGCGTGATTCATGAGACCATCGGCACGCTGGAGACCGCGCTGACCCATGAGACGCTCATTGCCATTATCGTGGTCATCGTCATCATTTTGAACCTCAGGGCATCGATCGTCATCTCCAGCATACTTCCTGTTGGGGTGTTAGCCGCTTTCATCATCATGCGCTATGCGGGCATTGATGCCAATATAGTGGCCTTATCGGGCATTGCTATCGCCATCGGGATTATGATCGATATCGGCGTGGTCTTTGTCGAGAACATCATCCGGCACATGGAGATGGAAGAGAACAAAGGTATTCGAAAGGGAAAAGCCTTCGCCAATCTGATCTACCGGAGCGTCAGTGAAGTATCGGGGGCGGTGCTCACCGCGCAGCTCACCACTGTCGTCAGTTTCCTCCCTGTCTTTTTTCTGGAGGCACAGGAGGGGAAGCTCTTCACACCACTGGCCTATACCAAGACCTTCGCACTTATCTCGGCATACCTGCTCAGTATAGCCGTGCTGCCCACCCTGGTCTACTATATCTTCTCGGTCAGGATTACTTCGATAAAACTCCGTAAAATTGCCAATATCATCCTGGTGGCTGCCGGTATTGCGTTGGTCATCTTCACCGGTTTCGGCCCCTACCTTGCCTTAACGTTGTTCGGCCTAAACAACCTGTTTGCCCATCAGTGGAAGAACCCGCGGATACCCACTTTTCTCAATATCGGGATTGCCCTGCTGGCAGTGGTCTACCTGCTGACGGTGGAATGGCTGCCCATGGGCACACAAGCAGGCGTATCCCGCAACTTGTTGTTCGTGGTACTGATCATAGCGCTCATCCTCTCGCTCCTGTGGATGCTGGTGATCTATTACGAAAAGATCCTGCGATGGAGCCTGGCTAACCGGTGGAAGTTCATGATCCTGCCCATCATAACCATCCTGTTTGGCGTTGTAATCTGGATGGGTTTCGACAAAACATTCGGTCTCGTGGCAAAAGGATTCGAGACCATTGGGTGGAGCTCTTTCCGCCAGACAGGTTTCTGGCAGACAGCCAGCAACCGCTTTCCCGGTATCGGACAGGAGTTCATGCCCACCCTCAACGAAGGCTCCTTTCTGCTGATGCCGACAAGCATGCCTCATACCGGGATTGAACAGAACCAACAATTTATTGAGATACTGGACAAACGAATCAGTCATATTCCGGAAGTGGAGACGACCATCGGCAAATGGGGAAGGGTCAATTCGGCACTCGACCCGGCACCAACCCAGATGTTCGAGAACACGATCATCTACCGTCCCGAATATATCCTGGATGAAGACGGTAACCGGCAACGTTTCAAGGTCAACCGGAAAGGAGAATTTATCCTGATCGACCAGACAACCTATAACCCGGAAGATGGATTCAGACGAGTGCCTGAGGACAGTCTGGTTCCCGACAGACGGGGTGATTACTTCAGGCAATGGCGTCCGGAAATAAGGAATGAAGATGACATCTGGCAGGAGATCATCAATGTATCGCATATCGCCGGCCTGACATCGGCACCGAAACTGCAACCCATTGCAGCACGTACCGTGATGCTGTCTACCGGCATGCGCGCACCGATGGGAGTGAAGGTGTCGGGACCCGACCTGGAATCGATCGAACAGGGTGGCCGGATCCTTGAAGCAGCCCTGAAAGAGATACCCTCTATCCTACCCTCTACCGTCTTCTACGACCGTGCTGTGGGAGCCCCTTACATCGAAATCAAACTGAACCGGCAGCAGATGGCCCGATATGGGATCACGGTGGCCGACCTGCAGGATGTGATTGGTGCGGCAGTGGGAGGCATGCCCTTAACAACCACGGTAGAGGGACGTGAACGTTTTCCCGTACGCTTGAGGTATCCGCGTGAACTGAGAGAGAACCCCGATGAGTTGGCGCGGCTGATTGTACCCACAGCCACCGGGGCGCAGATACCGCTGGGAGAAGTGGCGGAGATCGAATATACCCGCGGTGCTCAGATGATCCAGAGTGAAAATACGTTCCTGGTGGGTTATGTGATTTTTGACAAGGTAGTTGGCAAGGCCGAGGTAGATGTGGTGAAAGAGGCCGATGCAATATTACAGGAGAAACTGCGCAGCGGGGAGATCAGCCTGCCTCACGGGGTTTCCTATGCCTTCGCCGGTAACTACGAGCAGCAGGCCCGTGCATCGAAGCGATTGATGATCATCATACCTATTGCTTTGCTCGTCATCCTCCTCATGCTCTATTTTCAGTTCAAAACGGTGACCGCCTCACTCATTCACTTTTCGGGAGTATTTGTCGCCCTAGCCGGAGGATTTATTCTCTTATGGTTATACGGTGAACCCTGGTTCATGAATTTTTCGATGGGCGGTATCAATATCCGTGAGATGTTCAATATGCATCCCATCAACCTCAGCATCGCGGTGTGGGTAGGGTTTATCGCCCTCTTCGGCATTGCTACTGACGATGGAGTGCTGATGGGAACCTATATCCACGACACCTTCCTGGAAAGAGACCCGCAGACAAGGGAGGAGATCAGGGAAGCGGTTGTCCACGCCGGTTTAAAAAGGGTACGCCCGGCAGTGATGACCACCGCCACCACGCTGATCGCACTCCTGCCGGTACTGACTTCCACGGGCAAGGGATCCGAGATTATGATTCCCATGTCTATTCCCACCTTTGGCGGGATGCTGATCCAGTCGATGACCATGTTTATCGTACCCATCCTTCAATGCTGGTGGCGGGAAGGCGTCATCCGGAAAAAAGAAAAACAACAAGCTAAAACGACAGATTATGAAACCATATAACCTCTTCGGCGTCATCCTGGTTGTGCTGGGATTCATGGGTCCCCATCCTGTAGCGGCGCAAACACCCGATTCACTCGACCGTTACCTGGAAACAGCGGCGAAGAACAATCCCGGGCTGAATGCCGATTTCCTGGCCTATAAGGCCTCACTGGAAAAGGTGCCGCAGGCAGGCGCCTGGCCCGATCCACAATTGGATATCGGCTTTTTCCTCAAGCCGATGGACATTATGGGTGGGCGCCAGGTAGCCGATTTCACCCTCATGCAGATGTTTCCCTGGTTCGGCACCAAAAAGGCTGCGCAGACCGAAGCCACGCATATGGCCAAAATGGCGTATGCCCGATTCACGGAGACAAGGGACAACCTGTACCTCGAGGTATATACCCAATGGTATCTCCTCTCCACACTGGTACAGCAGCTCCGGAACAACCGCGAGAACCTGCAATTGCTGAAGCAACTGGAGGAGCTGGCCCTGCGCAAGGTCTCCTCACCCTACAGCGGTTCATCGTCTGGTTATACGGTACCTTCCCCATCGCCGTCAACAAAAGGTACTGCCACCTCCTCCACCGGTGGAGGCATGGCGGGTATGGGTTCCATGGGAGGTGCTGCCACCTCGTCGGGAACCTCCTCTTCCTCCGGGATGTCATCCCGTATGAGCAGTTCCGGCGGTGGCATGTCCTCCGGCATGGGCAGCACTGCCCCGGGTATGTCAGATGTGCTCCGTGTGCAACTGGAGATGGCTGAGATCGAAAACAACATCGAGAGCATCCTCTCGGAGATTGCAGCCGAAAAAGCGAAATTCAATGCGTTGTTGAACCGTTCTACCGACAGGGAAGTCATTCTGCCCGACTCCATCGCAAAAGTACCTTTTTTCTTTGATGAAGGGGTTACCATGAGCGAGATTGAAAACCGGAACCCTATGCTGGACATGCTGGTCGAAGAGGAACAGGCCTACCGGGCAAAAGGGGAGATGGATAAAAAAATGAGTTATCCCATGTTCGGCATCGGACTGCAGTATATGCTGATCGACAAAAGTGCGACAGCGCAGATGGAGCAGGGAATGGAACCGGAAATGACCGGCATGGATATGATCATGCCCATGTTTTCCATCTCCCTCCCCCTTTACCGGAATAAATACAAGGCACAGCAACGAGAGAGCCGGTTTATGTGGCAATCGGCCCGTGAGAAGTACAACAACACGCTGAACTTGCTTCAGTCCGACCTGTTCAGGCTGAAACACCAGCTCGATGATGCGGAGCGGAAGATCGCGCTCTACCAGAAACAGGAACAACTGGCACGGACAACCTATCAGTTGGTGGTGCAGGAGTTTGTATCGGCAAAGAGTGACCTCACCAACGTGATTCAGGTGCAGCGGCAACTGCTCGATTACCAATTGCGAAAAGCAGAAGCAATTGCCGAATACAACACCAAGGTGGCTTCCATCCGAAAATTGCGTTCCTTCAACACATCAAACAATTAAACAAAGCTATTATAATGGATAAGAATAAAATAAAAGAAATCACCAATCACCCTTATTTCAGGTACGGATTGATCCTGCTGGCCGGTTTATTTCTGGGCTGGCTCCTCTTCTCCGGCGGCAACCGGAAACAGTCGTCACAACAAACAGCCTCGGTGGAGGAAGCACATGATCATGAGGCTGAACCGACCATCTGGACCTGCTCCATGCACCCGCAGATAAGGATGGAGGAACCCGGTGATTGCCCAATTTGTGGGATGGATCTGATCCCACTGCAGACTACCGGCTCAGGCGATGCTACCATCGACCCCAATGCCATCCAGTTGAGTGCCGAGGCGGCAGCGTTGGCCAATGTACAAACAACGGTCGTGAGCAGACAGAACCCTGTCAAAAAAGTACAGCTTTACGGCACCATCCAGGTGGATGAACGGCTGTCGCAATCCCAAACATCCCACGTGAGCGGGCGTATAGAGAAGTTGTTTATCACCTTCACCGGTGAGAGCGTACGCCGGGGGCAACCCATTGCCTCGATCTATTCGCCTGAATTATTAAGTGCACAGCAGGAGCTGATTGAGGCGGTGAAAATGCAGGATTTACAGCCCGCACTGCTACAAGCGGTAAGAGAAAAGCTGCGTTTGTGGAAGCTGACCGATGCGCAGATTGCGCGCATTGAACAATCGGGTGAAGTCTCTCCGTTGATCGATGTGGTTGCCACCACAAGCGGTATTGTGATTTCCAAAAATGTGAACCAGGGCGACTATGTGAATACCGGCACTGTGCTGTTCGATGTGGCTAATCTATCGCAGGTCTGGGCTGTTTTCGATGCATACGAATCCGATCTGCCTTTTCTGAAAGTGGGCGACCGGCTGGAATACACCCTCCAGTCACTCCCCGGCAAAACATTCTCCGGAAGGATCTCCTTTATCAATCCCATTCTGGACCCTTCCACACGTACCGCAAAGGTAAGGGTGGAGACAGCCAACCCGCGCATGGAGCTGAAACCGGAGATGTATGCCAATGCCCTTATCGACGCACCGCTTAAACAATACAACAACGAAGTTGTTATTCCTAAGTCGGCCATCCTGTGGACCGGCAAGCGCTCTATTGTATACGTGAAACAGCCGGATACCGAAATACCTGCGTTCATGCTACGGGAAGTCGAACTGGGACCGTCACTGGGAGATGCCTACGTGGTGTTATCCGGCATCAACGATGGTGATGAGATCGTGACCAATGGTGCCTTCACCATCGATGCGAGTGCCCAACTGGCCGGTAAGCGCAGTATGATGAACGATGAAGCAGGCCGCGCCGTCACCGGGCATGAAGGTCATACAATGAATGGCAGCAGCCCGGCGAACAGTGCCTCGTCAGGTAGTGCACCCACTGCAGGGCATGAGGAACATACCTTGCAGTCACCCGCCACGGGTGGGGAGCATGTGATGCTGACTGTACAGGGATTGTGCGAGATGTGCAAGGAACGTATCGAGAAAACAGCGAAGGCAGTAAACGGGGTCCACACGGCCAGCTGGGATCTGAAGACCAAACAGCTGCATCTCGGTTTCGATCCGGCCCAAACATCAGCCGATGCCGTTGCCGAAGCCATTGCCAAAGCAGGGCACGATACAGATCAATACAAGGCAGACAAGGCAACTTATGATGCTTTGCCTGACTGCTGTAAATACAGAGATTAGATCATTGAATCATAAAACTTTAAAATGCAACAACAATGAAAAAAATTTTTATAACAACCATTATCTTGGGTGTTGTCCTGTTCACCGCGTGTAACTCAGGTACATCCAACAAGAATCAATCAGAGCGTGAACACACGGAGATGAATCAAATGACAACTGGTGATTCACAGAATGAAATGGAACACATGCAACAGGGTGCCCAAAACGAAGAACATGCCATGCTGGGCGTCAAGGGGAGCTGTGAGATGTGCAAGGAGCGCATTGAAAAGGCCGCAAAGAGTGTGGAAGGTGTCTCTTTTGCAAGCTGGGATATGGAAAAACAGGAACTGCATATGAATTTCGATCCGGCCAAAACCAATCTCGAAGCGATCAGTAAAGTGATCGCGGCTGCAGGACATGACACGGACAAGGACAAAGCCGAAAAGGCAGTCTACGATGCGTTGCCCTCCTGCTGCAAGTACAGGGAGTAGCATTCATTTCTACATCAGGGGAGTGGCTTTGGCCGCTTCCCCTTTATTTTTCAAAAAATATGGCACACGATCATTCACATCGCGATGAGCATGAAAGTAAGTCTTCTGTCCCTGCAACACCCAATGAACATGGAGCACATACTGAAAATACCGGACATGCAGAACATCCTAATCATGCTTCCCATGCTACAGGTGGATCCGGCTACAATAAACACGAAGGACACCATACCGGCGATTTTTTAAAACGATTCTGGATCACCCTTATCCTGACTGTTCCGCTGCTCCTGCTTTCTCCCATGATTCAGGAATGGCTGGGTTTCGGTATTGCATTCCCGGGCGATAAATATGTGTTGCTGATACTTGGTAGCATCATTTATCTCTATGGTGGTATGCCTTTTTTCAAAGGGATGACCAGAGAAATAAGAGCCAAAGCGATTGGCATGATGACACTGGTGGCCCTTGCCATTACCGTGGCCTACATTTATAGTGCCGCCGTGGTCTTTGGTCTGAAAGGGATGGATTTCTTCTGGGAACTGGCCACGCTGATCGTCATTATGTTGCTTGGCCATTGGCTGGAGATGCGTTCTCAGATGTCGGCATCACGTGCATTGCAGTCGCTGGTGGAATTGTTGCCGTCTGATGTTTCGGTTGTAAGAGACGGAAGGGAAGAAAAAATCAATCTGGACCAGCTACACAACGGAGATACCGTCATCGTCAGGCCCGGCGGGAAAATACCTGCCGACGGCCTGATAACCGACGGACAATCGTACGTAAATGAGTCCATGCTTACCGGAGAAAGTGTTCCCGTTAAAAAAGCACGGAACGATAAAGTGATTGCAGGCGCCATTAACGGCGACGGAGTGCTTCATTTCACGGCGACGGGAGTAGGGAAAGACAGTTATCTCCACAAGGTAATCGGTTTGGTACAGTCGGCACAGGAAGCAAAATCAAACACACAGAATCTGGCCGACAGGGTGGCTAAATGGCTTACCTATATCGCCATCGTGATGGGTGTGGCTACCTTTATCTACTGGTTCACTGCCGGTGGGGGCAATTTATCCTTTGCACTGGAAAGAATGGTCACCGTCATGGTTACGGCCTGTCCCCACGCACTGGGCGTAGCCATCCCCTTGGTTGTCGCCATCTCCACAACGCTGTCGGCCACCAATGGCCTGCTCATACGCAACCGCACAGCCTTTGAAACCACACGAAAGCTCTCGACCATCATCTTTGATAAAACCGGAACACTGACAGAGGGTTCACACGCCGTGCAACACATTATTCCATTGGGTGAAAAATATGCTGCCGATGAATTATTGCAATACGCCGCGGCGATACAGCAAAACTCCGAACATCATATTGCAAAGGGGATCATGAAAATGCTCAATGAGAAGAACCTGGAATTATGGCGCTCGGGTGATTTTCAGTATATGCAGGGCATGGGTGTAACCGGTTCGGTCAACGGGAAAACAATCGTGGCTGCTGGCCCGAATTATTTCCAGGATAAAAAAATCACCCTGCCTGAAACACCCGGTGAAATTGACCCTGCTTCGGAGACGGTCAATTATTTATTGATAGACGGTCATCCCGAAGGAATCATCACATTGGCCGACACTATTCGTGAAGGTTCACGGCAAGCCATTGACGACTTGAAACAAATGGGTATCAAGTCATTTCTTCTCACGGGTGATAATGAGGATATTGCTGCTTCCGTTGCTAACAAATTAGGGATGGATGGTTATATGGCGAATGTCCTGCCCCACCTGAAACAGGAAAAAGTAAAGGAATTTCAGGCAGAAGGAGAAATCGTGGCGATGACCGGTGACGGTGTGAACGATGCACCTGCCCTGGCACAGGCAGATGTGGGCATCGCTGTTGGCTCGGGTACTGATGTAGCTGCAGAGACAGCCGATATTATTCTGGTAAACAGTGACCCGCGGGATGTAGTAAAAATGATTGATTTCGGAAAAAGGACATACCGTAAAATGGTTCAGAACCTCATCTGGGCTGTAGGCTACAACGTGATTGCCATCCCTTTGGCTGCAGGGATTCTATATCCGAAATTTATATTAAATCCGGCTATGGGCGCCATATTGATGTCGGCAAGCACCCTTGTCGTGGCTTTTAATGCAATGACGTTGAAACTGAAGTAGAACCAATTTCACAACGATCACTGAGACTACCGGCTATGAGGCTGTCTCAAAACGAGGCAGCTTTCTTTTTATCATCACGCCGCATAAGTCATGTTATGTTGTGCAGAAGTCCTAATCTTAACTGATCTATTATTCTCTTGTTGGCAAAATAGGATAAAACCGGTAAAAAACGGATTATTTTTCGCTTTTGCCTGTTTTTTTCCGGCATCCTGCCTTTTTCTGTGTAATTTTTCCAGGTTGAAGGCGACGGCAAAGATGGCAAAGTCCATCATGACCCTGTCTGTCTGTTCGTCGTTAAAATGCCGGAAGCGGTCATATCCCTTGTTGGATTTTGATTGTCCGAAGACGGCTTCCGGTTCTATGGGACGCCGGCTGCGGTGCATCAAGCCTTCCTCCGATGTGAGGCGTTCGCGAGCCTTGTTCCTGAGGCGGTTCAGGTTGTGGTTGACTTCCATGCTCCGGTTCTCCTTTGCCTTGTGGCACAAGCACCTCAACGGGCAGCCCGTGCAATTTTTAGCCTGGTAAACCGACAGGTGCGACTGGTACCCGCTTTCGCTCTTGCGGGTGGTGGTGCCGACTTTCTCCATGTGTTGCCCCATCGGGCACACGTAATAGTCACCCTCGGGGTTGTAGTACAAATTTTGCGCTAGAAAACCGTTGTTTTTGAATGACTTTGTCTGTTCCTTATGGAAATAGTTGTATTTGACGAAGGCTTCAATACTATTCTGTTCCATGAACTCGTAGTTTTCTTCACTCCCGTAACCCGAGTCGGCTATGTTTTTGACCGGATATTTCCCGTAACGTTGCCTGAATCCCTCCATGAAAGGTTTCAGGGTGAGCGTGTCGCCGGGGTTTGGAAAAATATCATAATGGGTGAGGAACTGGTTTTGCGTGGCTATCTGCACATTGTATGCCGGCTTCAATTGCCCGTTTTGCATGTGGTCGTCCTTCAGGCGCATGAAGGTGGCAGCCTTGTCCGTCCTGGAGTAGCTGTTGCGCTCCCCCAGGGTTTCGAGGTGCTTCTCGTATTCCTCCAGTTTGGGCAGGTGTTTGTTCTCCAGTGTCCTGATAGCCTTCTCTTGCTCTTTGCTGCGGTTTTCACGGTTGATCTCCGCTATGCGTCTTTTCAATTCTTCCGAGTTCAGGGGGCGGGGTGGTTCATCATCGGGCAGGTTGTCCTGCGCGATACCCTCCTCGACAAGCTCCAGTACTTTACGGATCTTCTCCTCCAGTTTGACCTTGTTCTTTTCAACCGACTTGCGCCATACGAACGTGTAGCGGTTGGCTCTTGATTCAATCTTGGTGCCGTCAATATAAGCCGGCTCAAGACTTAAATACTCCATCCCCACCAGCATCACAACCACCTGGGTAAAGATCTCGTGGATGGTATCTTTCAAGTGGGAGGAGCGGAAACGGTTGATGGTGTTATGGTCGGGAGCCTGGTTACCGGACAGCCACATGAAACTTACACGGTCGTTCAGGGCATTTTCTATTTTGCGGCAAGAATAGATGTTGTTTAAATACCCGTAAATGACCACTTTAAGCATCATTCGTGGATGGTAGGCGCTCCTGCCGCCGAACTTGTAGGTATCTATCACACGGCTGATGTCAAGGCTGTCAACGATATGGTTGATCAGGCGCGCGGGAGAATCGGCGGGCAATTTTTCATCCAGACTTGCAGGAAAGAGAACCGACTGTCCCTGGGTATAACTTTTGAAAACCGGTTTTGCCATATCCTTTTTATTTTGCTCCTAAGTTACTAAATTTAAACGATATGACAAAAAATCGAGTAGGTAGGGGGATTACTCCCCCGCCCTCTCACACCACCCGGCTTGC
>NZ_JAXQGC010000017.1:0-12610 GCF_034331125.1 Proteiniphilum sp. | reverse complement strand
TGGGAGTGGCGTTGGCCTGGGATGCTCTGGAAGACCTGGAAGAGGTCGACTTCGATGCGCTGGGATTCGAGGAGGGTACCCGGGAATCCATGCTGAACCAGCAAAGGGCACTGGTCGCCTCGTTCTATCTGGACGGGCTGGATTTCTTTGGCGGTGTGCCGTTATATACTACCACCCAAAGTGAAGTAAGAGGACGTTCCACGGATCTGGAGACATTTAATTTCATCGACTCGTTATTGAATGTAGCGATACCCAACCTGCCGTTGAAAGAAACATTGGGTGGCATGGAAAACGGCAGTATACACCGTGCTACAGGTGCTGCATTACTGGCTAAATTGTATTTCAACGCACAGCCTTACATCGGGAAGGACATGTATTCCGAAGCGGCCGAAATATGTCAGGATATTATTGACGGAAAATATGGAAGATATGCCCTCGAAAGTGACTGGACAAATATATTCGGATTTGATAATGCAACCTGTCCGGAAATTATCTGGTCCGTACCGAGTCAGAACTCAAAACTTCAAACCGACGGTACCCTCTGGTCATATATGGTACATTACAATTACAGGAACTATCTGGGAGGGCTGGAAGGTTCCGGGTCCAACAATGGTATCGGCCTTATCCCAAGCCTTGACCCGACGGGGGAAAAGTATCCGTATAAATTAGGCGGAGCCTATTCGAAGTTTCATGACGAGGATATCCGTAAACAGCCTTATGTCTATGAAGGAGGCGGTACATACAGGGGCATGTTTATCGTCGGTGAGCTCAGGAACCCGATGAATCCGGACTGGGTTTGTACCGGTAGCCGTGAATACAGGGGGCAGGTCATCACTATGGTGGACCAGGTGGCTTATTTTGCAAAAGTGGGAACGGAGTACGCTTCCGTGGAGGACCTTCCTTCTACCATTGCCACTGCCGAGGAAAACTCGTGTGTCCGCGTAACGAAACGCAGTCCACGTCCCAATCAGGATGAGAAGAACCGTATGTATGATCCGGATGTGCCGATTATCCGTCTCGCCGAGATTTATTACATGCTGGCGGAATGTAAAATGCGAGCCGGAAACACGGCTGAGGCGGCGGAACTTATCAACACTGTCCGTAAACGTTATTTTGCTGGCGGCGTAGATCCCGATCCGGTTACGGCTGAAAATCTGGATAAATACCGTATGCTGGACGAATGGCTGGTTGAGTTTCTTGCCGAAGGACGCAGACGTACAGACCTGGTCCGCTGGGATGCGTATGTGACCGAAGACTGGTGGGATCACAATGCTACGAACAATGCAAACCTGAATCGTTTCCCTATCCATTACAGTCTGATCGGTGCCAATAACCTGCTGGAACAAAATCCCGGGTATTAAGAGGGATTATTTTCAACGTTGTTCCTGCGTATTTCATTTACCGGTGATCACAGAATGGAAAATCATGTGTAATCAGGCAATTCTACCGGTAAACAAAAGACTCTGGCAATTATCTTTTACAGATCGATTGCCGGAGTCTTTATAATGATCACATCTGATGGGGAAAAGAATCACCCGCCAGCAGATCGACCGGGCACGTGAGGCGCTGGAAAAGGCACCTGTCGAGTCTATGATCCGGACTTTTGCCTCACGGGTCCGCTCCCGTGGCGAACTTGGCGGATTAGCTTATTATAAAGAAACAGCCACAAACGACGCGAATAAAGTAATGGAATGGTGGATTTATGAAAAAAATCGGGACAGAATCCAATATTAATATAATAGAAGAAAGGAATGATGAAGAATTTATTGTAACATAGCTTATCAGGCTGTTAATACGGAGCTTATTACCACTTACTGGGAAGTTGGCAAATATGTTTCAGGAAAGATTAAATCCGCAGAATGGGGAACTGGGATTGTCAATCAGTTGGCAAAGTATTTAAAAGAAAATCAACCTGATTTAAAAGGATTTGACAGGAGTGGCGTATATAGGATGGTGAGATTTTATGAAATATATAGTTCTCCTGAATTTGTGTCAACATTGCTGACACAAATTCAAGTTGCTGATATTCTGAATAGTATAATTGTGGGGACACTGTCGCCACAAATTGATTAAAGTAGAGTTTTTCAGATACTTACATTGATAAATTGATCTTCCCATCTTCAAATATCAGCAGGTTGCAAAACAAATGAAGAGCGATTGTTTAAAATTTATATCTCTTTCTTTCTTCTGGTTTCAATATTTGGAAGAAAAGCCGTTATTATTCCGATTAAGGGTAAATAAGCACAAATATTGAACACAAATTCAATGCTTGTTTTATCTGCAAGCCAACCAAAGAAGGCGGAGGCGATACCTGCTATGCCGAAGGCAAAGCCAAAAAACAGGCCGGCAATCATACCCACTTTTCCCGGAACAAGATCGGTCGCATATACCAGTATGGCAGAAAATGCAGAGGAAAGGATTAAGCCTACAAACACGGCCAGGACGACGGTAGCCCAAAGACCGACATGAGGCATAAAAAGGGCAAAGGGAGCGGCTCCGAGTATGGAAAACCAGATAATATATTTTCTGCCGAATCGGTCTCCTAAAGGTCCCCCCGCAATTGTTCCGGCAGCCACCGCAGCAAGGAAGGTAAATAAGTATAACTGCGAGTGCTGAACGGAAACATTAAATTTTTCAATCAGGAAAAATGTGAAATAACTCGTCATACTTGCCATATAAAAGTACTTGGAAAAAATGAGGAAAAGCAGTATGATTAATGAACCAATTACCTTCTTTCGCGGCAATGTATTGGCTTTTTCTGCCTGTATCCTGCCATGAGCTGTCAGTTTTATATGCAAGTGTGCCTGATACCATCTCCCAACCCTGAAGAGAATAAGGATAGCCAGTAGAGCCGCCAGGGTAAACCATATAATAGCAGGTTGTCCGAAAGGTATGACAATCAATGCCGCTAAAAGCGGCCCCATAGCACTTCCGAAATTTCCTCCTACCTGAAAAATTGATTGTGCAAGCCCTTTCCTTCCGCCTGACGCTAATTGTGCCACTTTCGAAGATTCCGGATGAAATACCGAAGAACCTATACCTACAAGAGTAACTGCCAGAAGAAAGGCGTAAAAATCCGAGGCGACCGACAAGACGATAAGTCCTGTCAATGTAAAACTCATTCCTATAGAAAGTGAAAATGGTTTTGGTCGTTTGTCCGTATAAAAACCGATAAAGGGTTGTAATACAGAAGAAGCGAATTGAAAGGTAAGTGTTATTATGCCTATCTGTGTGAATGAAAAATTAAATTTCTCTTTAATAATGGGATATACGGCAGGAATAACGGACTGCATCATATCATTGAGCAAGTGAGCAAAACTAATCGTGAATAAGATTGTATAAATCGTTTTTTGAGTTATCACTTTTGACTGCACTATACTTATTGGCTGTCGTTTTTCTTCCGTTTCAGTGTATGAATCCATTGAGATGTTATTTCTTCCGTTGCATTCCAATTCTTTTCACCTGATCTTCTACCTGTTTTATAAGAATCCGGAATGAGGGTGCAAAATTAATAATATTAGTGGATTGTGACTACATCAGGTTTTGTTTCTTTTCCGAGATCTCAACCAGTTGATGAAGGAGGTTCCAGACAGTAGCAGGCCCTTTTTCGAGCACTTTCAACGTTCTGAAAACCTGCTCCGATGTTATGTTGGCTTCCCGCCAACTGGTACCTTTACTGTATGTATTTAACATAACCGGCATGATTTTGTCGATACTGCACGCATAAATGGCATCGGGAGTCTCTTCGCGTTCAAATTCCAACCAGAGGGCATAGTACTCTTCCGACTGGTTCCCGGGGAGGAGGGAAAAAAGTTTTTTGGCAGCTGCGTTTTCCCGTTCAAATTTGTCTTCATATCCTGTCTCGTCGAAAATGAATGTATCCCCGGCATAGATCTCTACCAGATCGTGGACGGTAATCATTTTTATAATATGCAGTAAATCGAGCTCCGACTTGTTTTCCGCATACTCAAAGAAGATCTGTGCGAGCAATATGCTGTGCCATGAATGTTCTGCCGTATTTTCCCGCCGTGAATCGTCGGCTAAAAAATTTCTGCGAATTACGTTTTTGAGTTTGTCCGTTTCAAGGATAAAATTGATTTGCTGTTGTAATCTTTCTTCCATAATAATTATTTATTACGGAAAGAACGTATTTGCCCCGTTATTGTTTAGTCGTTTTTATTTTTATGATTTATATAGTTATTTGAGTCACCTACCTGTCTTTTTATTCGTTTGTAAGTATTTTTTAGACCCGTTTGCGCCTCTTTTAAGAACTATTTATTGATCGGACTGTTATATTCACAGCATAGGGTTATTTAAAATTCACAGCGAAGTGTTATTTAAATATGTTCGATTTCATCAGTCGTTTTCAATTTTATTTAAACAGCATTATTTCTGAGTTCAACAGAGGCAAAACTTGTTTTGACTATGTATTCGCTTATCGAAATAATTCTCGCTATGGTATAGCCCGAACAAGTTCGATCTATACTTATTTAGCTTAACAAAAACGTTCAAAACAGACAGATAAATGATCCAAAATGATTTACCTGCGATTTTTCGTGACTTCAACCCAATAGAAGATAAAATGTTGCAAGTCATCGACAATGAGGGCAATGTGGTGAATAAAAAGTTGATGCCCGTGTTGGATGACGAAACGGTCATAGAGGCATATAAACAGATGTTATATGAGCGGATAGCCGACGAGATGGCTGTTTCCTATCAACGTCAGGGACGGATGTATACCTATACCCCAAATATAGGGCAGGAGGCCATCCATATTGCTGCCGGAATGAATATCCGTGAGGAGGACTGGCTGGTACCCGCGTTTCGTGAAATGGGCACCCTTTTGGCAAAAGGGGTTACCATGAAAGAGATGTTCCTGTTTTACCTCGGGAATGAACATGGCGGCAGTTTCAAGAATGTCCGCCATGTGTTGCCTATAGCCATCTCTATCGGGACACAGTTTCACCATGCCACCGGTATTGGCTATTCTGTCAAATACCAGAAAAAGGATGAGGTGGTGTATACTTTTATCGGTGATGGAGGCACTTCAGAAGGTGATTTCAGTGAAGGTTTGAATTTTGCCGGGGTATGGCAGGTTCCGGTGGTTTTCACCATACAGAACAATCAGTATGCTATCTCCGTGCCGGTGAAGTTACAGACCAATTCGATCAACCTGGCCGTGAAGTCGGTCGCTTTTGGTATTCCGGGTATCAAGGTGGACGGCAACGATTTTTTTGCCATGTACCTCGCCTATAAAACAGCTTCCGAATATGCCCGTGCGGGGAAGGGCGCCGTGCTGATCGAAGCATTCACTTACCGTCGCGGTGCACATACCACCTCCGATGATCCCTCGAAATACCGGGGGAAGGATGAGGAAACGAGGTGGGGACTGACCGATCCGCTGATCCGTCTGCAGCGTTATATGGAAAGTAAAGGGATATGGAATATCGATGAAGAAAAACTCATCTCAGCGTATAAGTCGGAGATCGATGCCCAGTTTGTGGAAGCGGAGAATAATAAATCCTATCCATGGGAGGATATATTCGGACATATGTACACCGATATGCCGGACGAATTAAAGAGACAAAAGATGGAGTACGAACAATTCTTAAGCTGGAAGGAGAACAGAAGATGAGCGTAATGACAATGGTGAAAGCGATAAATAATGCGCTCGATATAAAACTGAATGAAGATAAGAGTATTGTCATCTACGGTGAAGACGTAGGTGTGGAAGGTGGCGTTTTTCGTGTGACCGAAGGGTTGCAGCAGAAATACGGCGCCGATCGGGTGTTCGATTCCCCGCTGGCGGAGTCGGGTATCGTAGGTACAGCATTAGGTATGGCTGTGTCGGGACTCAGACCGATTGTGGAACTGCAATTCGAAGGTTTTACCTTTCCTGCGTTTAACCAGATACTATCTAACGTATCCCGTATGCAGAACCGTTCCCGTGGAAAATATGCAGTTCCTTTGGTGATCCGTTTTCCCTACGGGGGTGGTGTGAATGCACTGGAACATCACTCCGACAGCCCCGAGGCCCTCTTTGCGCATATACCGGGACTCAAAGTGGTGATCCCATCCACTCCGCATGATGCGAAAGGATTGATGATCTCGGCTATTGAGAGCAATGATCCCGTTGTCTTTATGGAACCGAAACGGGTTTACCGTGCCATCAAGCAAGAGGTGTCGGAAGAGAAATTTGCCCTTCCTCTCGGCAAGGCCAGAGTAGTGCAGGAAGGAACGGATATCACAGTGGTGGCTTTTGGCGCCATGATCCGTGAGTGTCAGAAAGCAATTGCGATGGCACGCGAAGCAGGTATTTCGGTAGAGCTGATCGATCTGCGGTCCATTTATCCTATCGACCGGGAAACCGTCGGCAATTCCGTAAGAAAAACCGGAAGAATGATCGTGGTGGCGGAAGCGCACGAGTCTTTCAGTGTGGGGTCGGAGTTAATCGCTATAGCCAATGAGGAGGCTTTCCTTTATTTGGAAGCACCACCAAGAAGAGTAATGGGATTCGATACCATTGTTCCCCTGGCGCAGGGAGAGAAATATTACATAATTTCACCCGAGCGTATTTTTTATGAAATCGAGAAGAGCATTAAATTCTAAAAGAAAAGAAATCAAGGAGTCAAGAAATTTTGAATTGAAAATCGACGAAGTCAAATTTTGAATTTTAAATTTTGAATTTTTAATCTTGAATTTTAAATTTTTAATCGTATGAGGTTTGTATTTAATTTCCCCGATTTAGGCGAAGGACTGGAAGAAGGAACCATATTGGAATGGTTTGTATCTGAGGGTGATAGTGTGAAGGTAGGCGATTCTCTCGTGCAGATGGAGACAGACAAGGTGGTAGCTGATATCCCTTCGCCGAGAAGTGGAACTATTGCCGCACGTTATGGTAATGTGGGAGATATAATCCAGGTCGGTTCCCCGTTAGTAGAGATTGAAATAGAGGGTACAGGAGAAAGTGCGGAAAGTAATGAGAAGGTTCAGGAAAGTGCTGTTACAGAAAAACAGGCAGTCGTGGAAGCAGGAGTGCCAGTCCAGGCCATTTCGGAATCGGAAGATGGCGCAGCGGTGGTAGGCACTATGGAATTGGCGGGTGAAGGATCTTTGTTGGCTGCAAGCGATGAAGGATCTTCCGAAACGGAAAGATCGGACGCAGGGGTGCGAAAAGTGCTTGCGACGCCGGTTGCACGCGCCATGGCGAAAGAGATGGGTATTAATATCAATGAAGTGCCGGGCAGCGGCCCCTCCGGAAGAGTAAAGAAAGAGGATATCCTGAATTTCAAATCACCATCAGCAGAGACAAGTGGCAGAACAGATGCTTTTGCAACCGGAATAGAGGATGTAACTTACAAGCCGCTTACTCAAATAAGGAAGACCATTGCAAAGAATATGCTTCACTCCAAACATAATGCGGCACATATGTCGGTTTTTGAAGAAGTGGAGATATCCGTATTGAAGGAGGTAGTCACGAAATACAAACCAAAATTTGCCGGCAAAGATGTAAAACTAACCTATCTTTCCTTTGTCGTGAAAGCTGTAGCGCAGGCATTGAAGCAGCATCCCCAACTCAATTCCCAGATTGATACCGAAAATAACCGGATGATCTTCCGCAACCGTTACCATATTGCGATTGCAGTGGATGCACCCGACGGATTGGTGGCACCTGTAATCCGGGATGCTGATCGTTTATCTATTTTCGAGATAGCGAAAAAGATAGGAGAACTGGCTCAAAAGGCGCGGGAGAGAAAACTGGCACTGGAGGATATGAAAGAGGGCTCTTTCACTATTACCAGTTTTGGGTCCATAGGCGGTATCTTTGCTACCCCGGTAATCAATTACCCGCAAGCCGGTATCCTGGGTATCGGGCGTATACTGAAAACGCCTATCGTGAAAGATGATGAAATTGTCATAGGCAATATCATGCCGGTATCGCTTACGGTCGACCACCGCATTGTAGACGGTGGGGAAACCACACGCTTTGTCAAGAGGGTGATGGACTACCTTTCCGATCCTGTCTCATTATTAATGGACGATTAAATATACGGAATAGTTCAAGTGTACTTGATTTTTCTCTCGGCTTTCGCTATATTTGTATATAAAATTAAAATAAAGCAAATATATGGAAAGCATTCTTGGTATTGATATTGGAGGTACTTCCATTGTAGGAGGCCGGATTGAAGGTGATATTATAATTGAACAGATTACCGTGGACACTTGCGCCCAGGAGGGGGGCGATAAGACGTTGAATATACTGAAAGAACTCATCCGGCAGCTAAAGACTACCGATACCAGGGCGATTGGAATAGGTGTTCCGAGCGTGGTGGACAGAGAGAAGGGAATCGTTTACAATGTACAGAATATAAAAAATTGGGATGAAGTACATCTGAAATCACTGCTTGAGGCAGAATTTGAATTACCTGTTCATATTGACAATGATGCCAACTGTTTTGCTTATGGAGAGAAAATCTATGGTAAAGGCAAGGATTTTCAAAATTTTGTGGGTATTACGTTAGGGACAGGTGTAGGAGGTGGCATCATTCAGGATAATCATCTGTTATTTGACTCCAACTGCGGTTCCGGAGAGTTTGGAGAAATACCTTACCTTGATTCGATCCTTGAAGAATATTGCGGAAGTCGTTTTTTTACCCGGACGACAGGCCGTTCAGGATACGAAATTGCGTTAAAAGCACGCGAAGGCGACAGAGACTCAATCGCAATATATAGCCAATACGGAAAACATATCTCCGTGTTAGTAAAGGTAATACTATTGATCCTTGATCCACAGGCCATTATTTTCGGAGGTTCCATATCTAAATCATTTGACCTCTTTAAAGACTCAATGTATGAGAATCTCAAAGATTTTCCTTATCCTAAGTCAGTAGATAAAATTCAGATCCTGACTTCCGACCTGCATAATATCGGCATTCTTGGAGCAGGTGCTTTATGCGTATAACGACGGCTATTTCAGAATGAATTCTAATCGGGTACTTAATCAAAATAGTATGAATAGAAAATTTATCCTTATAATCGGGGGAATTATTTTGTCTCTCTTACAAGGCTGTTCGCAGGGATCTGATATACAGCAGGAGGAAAAGAGTTTTGTTGAGTTGAATGGTCAGCTATCGGTACAGGGCAACCGGATGGTGAACCAGCACGGTGAAGTGACGGCGCTTCACGGTGTGAGCTTCGGATGGCACAACTGGTGGCCACGGTTTTATAACAAAGGAACCGTAAGATGGTTAGCCACAGACTGGAACTGTACCGTTGTAAGGGCGGCAATCGGTGTCGAACCAGACGGTGCTTTCCTGGATAACCCTGAACAAGCGTATAATCTCCTCTACAGGGTGATCGACGCGGCTATTGCCGATGGTATCTATGTGATCGTTGACTGGCACAGTCATACCATTCTGACAGAAGATGCCAAAGATTTTTTCGCGACAGTAGCCACCAAATACAAAGATTACCCCAACATTCTCTATGAGATATTCAATGAGCCGGAGTACGATTCGAGGGAAGATGTAAAAGCATACTCTGAAGAAATAATCAAGACAATCCGGGGGATCGACCCGAAAAATATGATCCTTGTAGGTTCGCCGCATTGGTCGCAGGATATCCACCTGGCAGCGGATGATCCTATCACGGGATATGACAATATAATGTACACCGTCCATTTTTATTCGGCAACCCATAAACAGTATTTGCGTGACCGCGTAGAATATGCCCTCAATAAAGGTATTCCGGTGTTTGTATCGGAATGCGCTGCTACCGAAGCTTCCGGAACCGGCTCGTTTGACATGGAAGAATGGGATCGTTGGGTACAACTGATGGACAAGCATCGGTTAAGTTATGTGATGTGGTCTGTTGCAGATAAAGATGAGCTTTGCTCCATGGTAAAAGACACCACTTCGCCGGCAAGCCACTGGACAGAAAATGATTTGAAAATCTGGGGAGTTACGGTACGGGAACTTCTCAGGAGTAAAGCGAAAAAAATATAGTCTTAAAATTATTTATTATGAACCGATTTATTATTTTATCATCTCTTCTTATTATGGGTTGTTCTGTATGGGCTCAGGATATTACTTTACCCGCACCCGACAGGACCGGAGGAAAACCCCTGATGCAGGCTCTGAACGAACGGAAATCTACCCGTTCTTATCAGGACAGGGAATTAACCCTTCAGCAACTGTCCGATCTGTTATGGGCGGCCAACGGGTTCAACCGTGACGACAAACGAACGGCACCGACAGCAAATAACCGTCAGGAACTGGAGTTGTACGTAACAACAAAGAATGGAGTCTATTTTTATGATGCCCGTAACCATCTCCTGAAAGAGGTGAAAAAAGGCGATCAGCGTGCCCAGGCAGGCACTCAGGATTTTGTCGCCCGGGCAGCACTCAATCTGATCTTTGTTTCCGATATGGAAAAAGCATCAAGCAGGGAATATGCCTATACCAACTGTGGATTTGTAGCGCAAAACGTTTATTTGTATTGCGCATCCGAAGGATTAGGGGCCGTTGTCCGCGGTTCGTTCGATAAGGATAAGTTGAGCGGATTACTCAGTCTGGAACCCAATCAGGAGATATTGTTGACGCAATCAGTCGGCTATCCCGATTAACCAATGTTATCGTGAATGTCCAAAGAGGGGAGAATTTTAATCGAATAAAAAGATTGACCAACTATTGGATTGTAAAATGGTTGGTCGATTTTGTTTAAGAAATACCCGTGAAATGGGAACAATCATTCTTCTTATTTCTCAAACGAATCTGTTCTGAACGGTACTACGGGTAATTCGCGTATTCCGGCGAGGTTGCCTGTCTGGAAGTTTTTGAAGCAATAACGGGCAGCTACGGGTTGGTCAACACCTTCGCGGTATACTTCCACTTTGCCATCGCGTACTATTGCTTGTGCGGGAAGGAACTGGCCGTCTTCCGCAGCAATTTCGAACCCCTCTATACCGTCTGTCCGGTTGAAGCCTTCATTTGCATGATCGAAAGAGACAATTACTTTTCCGTCACGGATCTCCATTGAATGATATTCGGGTCCGTGGGCAGCTACCCGCTCATATCCATAGGTTTTGTTGAGTGCCATAAATGCAAGTCGCTTTCCTACATCAGTCTTATTACGTGGGTGGATATTACGCAATTCATAAGGTTCCACCAGATCGTTGGTGGAGATCATTCCGCTGTGGGAGATCAGTTTCTGTGCCTTAAACTGTGCTTCACGGAGATAGGCAGCACCGGTATCATTGGCGTTCCCATATTCAAAGGGGGCGATTTCCACATAGTAGAAAGGAAGTTCGGGATTATTCCATTGCGTGCGCCAGAGAGTCACCATATTGTGAAGACGTTCCGCATATACCTGATGGGCGCCGACATTCGATTCGCCCTGATACCAGATAAAACCTTTTATCACGTAATTAGTGATCGGGTGTATCATGCCGTTGTACATCAATAGCGGACGGGCCATTGGATGTAGTTTGTTGACTGCTTCTTCGTTCAAATCCACATCGGGATAGGTTTTGAGGATTTCCCTGTTAGTCCACCCCTCTACTCTTGTACCACCCCATGAAGAAACGATAATCCCTACGGGTACATTCATCGATTTGTGAAGTGTCTCGGCAAAGAAAAATGCCGTAGCACTGAAACCCGGTGAGTTAGCCGGATTACATACCTGCCAGCGTCCCTTCACGCTTTCGAGAGGTTCAAATGACGGTGTCTTGGGGATTGTGACAAACCGGATGGCCGGGTATTGACCGGAGAGGGCAATGGTTTCATTGGCATCCAGAATAGGATTGTTATTGAACCCTTGAAGGGGCATCTCCATATTGCTTTGCCCCGATGCCAGCCATACTTCACCGATCAGGATATCCTCAAGCACTACCTCTTCACCATCGGAAATCGTGATAGTACGTGGGGTAAAACTTGCTTCGGGTGTCTCGATCACGGCGATCCAGTTACCTGTATTGTCTACTGTAACACGTACTGCGGTTTTGCTCCAACAAGGCTTGACTTCCACTGTTTTGCCCCGTTCAGCTTTTCCCCATATATTCACCCTGCTGTTTTGTTGCAACACCATCCCGTCACTCAGGATTTCAGGCAATACCGGTTTTCCGTATAAAACCAGACCGAGAGTAAGAAGTACCGGTAATAGAAAAAATCGTTTCATTTGCTTTTAGTTTTTAATATGCTTGGAACTTAAATGGATTTATGTTCAATTGCGATTTTACCTTTGTGGAACGATAATGTGATTTCACGAAATGATATAATCGAATTGTTGTTCATGATTTCAAATTCCCGCAAATATACAAAAAGCCGAGAGAAAAGCCAAACTTGTTTGAGCTTTTCCGAGGCGCCTCCTATATTCTCTAAATATAGTGAAAGCCGGGAAAAAAATCAAGTTCACTTGAATTTTTCCGAATAAAACAGCAATCATACAAATGAAATCGCTGATGCAAAGCAAAACATGGAGAAAGAGAAAAGCGGCGAACTCACGAGTCAAGCGAGTGCAGTTGGCGGAAACCATATAAACAGCTCGTTACAGAGATACTGTAAGCTACCCGTTTTTAGGACAGTCTTAGATTAGACTGCTAAATTAGTTATTT
>NZ_JAXQGC010000016.1:0-13274 GCF_034331125.1 Proteiniphilum sp. | reverse complement strand
TTTTATCTCTTATCCTCTGATTATCAACTTCATTTTTAACTGCGAAACATCAGTTGTATTATTATTTCCGGACAGAAATTTATCCCTATCCGATTTATTTTTTCCGTACTTGTATGAACCCGGCATATCCCCTAATTTTGCACCAAAAGACTAAGAAACTGTTTAAATTTAATGATTATCCGCAGTTCTTCCTAAAGAATTTAGCGGGAAAAAGTTATAAATAAGTTTCAAAAAATGTTTGCACAATTCATTGATATTCATTATATTTACATCAACAACAATAAAATAATTCGAGCTATGAATATCCTGGATTTTGCCATAAATTACCCCGATGAGGAGTCCTGTCGGAAAAAATTCAAAGAACTAAGAGACCAAATGGGTATAACTTGTCGTCATTGTAATTGTAAAGAACATTACTGGCTTCAAAACAAACAAGCCTACGAATGCAAGCGTTGCCATGCCCGCCAAACCTTGCGTTCAGGCACTGTCATGCAACACTCCAACCTGCCTTACCGTTACTGGTTCGTCGCCATGCACCTGCTCACAGCCACCAAAGGTTCCTTCTCTACGGCTGAACTGCAACGCCAATTAGGACACAAGCGCTATCAGCCGATATGGGAAATGGTCAATAAGCTGCGTGACGTGATGGGCAAGCGTGATGATGAGTACACTCTTGAAGGTGCCATCGAGCTGGACGATGCCTTCTTTTCCACGGAAATATCCCTTGAAGACAGGGATAAACCGTTGAAACGCGGCCGCGGCAGTCAGAAAAAAACCAAAGTATTGGTAATGGCTGAAAGCAAAACAGTTGAAAGCCCAAAAGCAGGCAAAAAACCAAAGAAGGTCAGATACCTGAAAATGAAAGTAATCAACGATTTGAAGTCCGATACAATCACAAAGAATGTCAAAGAACACATCGAGAACACGGCGGATTTAACCACCGATGATTCGACTTCCTATACACAATTAAAAGAACATGTCCATTCGCATACGGCATCTGTCATCCCACCCAAGGAGCTCCCCAGTGTCCTGCCCTGGGTCCATACGGCAATAAGTAATGCCAAGCGACAATTATTGGGCGTATATTACAAAATGAAACCCGAATACTTACAATATTATCTAAATCAGTTCTGTTACAAGTTCAACAGGCGTTATTTCGGTGAGAAGCAGTTTGACAGGCTTCTGGTAGCTGCCCTCACTTACACGCCCGATTTCAAATCAAGAATTTATAATAGGAACTATTGCGGATAATCATTTTAAATTTTACCGAAATATTTTTATAATTGTACAGTCTATTTTTCTTTGCTACCATTTTGGTCTCTTTTGCGCATCTTTTTCTCTTTTTCCTTTTGATTTAGCCCGCTAAATCCGCAAGAAAAAAATAAAAAATCTATCCCAAAATAGATTCAAAATAGCATAGCAATAAAATTTAAACAGTTTCTAAAGTATCGTGCAAGGATTTAATCCTCCCACTAATTAGTCTCTCCTTAATAAATCACTTTTATCAGGTCGCAAGTTGTAATCTCTGCTTGAAAAATATTCTGAGAACAAAATGCAAAAACTCTCTTACGAGTTTTTCCATCATTTTCTTCAAGTTCCAAGCCGTTGCAGCCATAAAAGCATTGATTTGTATGCCTTTTTCGCCCCACAAGTAGTTTTGTTCCATACGAAAGTCTTTTTTCAGATGTCCGATAATGGGTTCGATGGCTGCTCTGGCTCTACATTTGTTGCGTTTGCACCGTTTTTGATAAACCGTATCCGATGCTTTGGGTTTGTCGGGGGTAATGATGGTTACTCCCTTAATCTGCTTTCTGCCTTTCCCGCCACGATCGTATGCCAGCTCTTGGGGTAGTTTCAGCTTGTTCTGCTGCATTTGTTCCAATAAAGGATCGATGGTGTCTCCGTCATAAGGCGTATCCAAAAAAGCTTTTATCGCCGTGATAACTTTTCGACCTCTTTTTCCCGTAGTTATCAGTCCGACCTTATTGCCGAACTCATATTGTTTGTGCGTTTTGCCCTTGGGGATACAGCGTGTAAAAGGCTTGTGAAGGCTGTAAATCTTGTCTTTGTCATCTTTCTGTTGATTGATAACACGCTTGTAAAGCGACAGCTCTTTCCGGTAAAGCGCTTTTTGCTCATCGCTCATTTTGCGTTCAAGTTCTCGCAACAGGGCCCCTGCTATGGTTTTCAACCGTCGCTTTGCTTTTCCGGCTTTTTTTGCCCGCTTGGGATGCTTGCCGTTGTAAGTGTTGCGAACCAACTGCTTGCTCTCCTGTGTATACCACTGACGCTGCTTATACCCGATTCTTCGGCTATTTTATTGCATTTGTCGATAACCTTTTTACACAATTTGGCATCGGTGGGAAAAGTGGTGTTGTTTTCCTGGACTGTGGTGTCCGAAAGAACAAACTTGGATTGCCTGGGTACTTCTTTTCCGTGAAGATGCACGCTGTAGGCGAATATTTTGCCTATGCCTTCTTTTCCCACACGATTACGGAAGTGAACAAAATCACTCGGATCGAAAGGAAACTTGTGTTCGAAAAATTCTCCGCCACAAAAATACTGGAAGTAAACGTCTCGAACCCAAAACTCGGGTATACGTTCATCGCCGAGATTGTACAGATGCTTCAGCATCAAACAACCCACCATCAGACGAATGGGAACGCTTGGAGCCCCTTTTTCTGAATACAGCGGGGAAAACTCGTTTTCGAAGTATTCCCAATCTATTTTGTCTGCAAGCAAAACAAGTTCGTGCTTGCTGTCGATAAAGTCTTTCAGCATAGGACGGAATAAATCGCGCTGTCCTTTTTCCGGTAATTTTCCTATCATAATTTGCAGGGTTTCATACCGTAAAGATACAAAAAACTGCAAAAATACACAAGAAATACTAACGTTATTTTGCTGCTCATCAGATAATTATGCCTATTTTAAGGATCGACTAATTAATAACTAAAAAAATAGTTATGCCGTCAGGAGAATTAGCCGATGGCAAACGGGAGGGGATGTCTCATTCGTGATGTCCCCTCCCGTTTCTAAATTAATAATTACCGATAGGATAACTGTCTTCGATTACATAAATTTCAATTTTTAAGGCATTAAAGAGGTGGATGCCGGTCTTTAATAACTCCATGTTCTATATACTATCGATGATAATTAGTTCGTTTTTATTACAATTTCCACCGGACCTAACAACCCGTAATCCTTAAAAGGTGATCCCTCTTTCGGGCCGTTGATAGTCCAGGTTTTTCTCTGTGGCTCGGGTAACCCTGCGTCATAAGCAAGCCGGTTGAACCATGTGCTGGTCACGGCTACCTCCAGCCTGTTTTCACCCGGTTGTAGGTACTCTGTTATATCCATACTATAGGGATATGTCCATTTGGTGGCTACTTCCTTTTCGTTCAGGGTGACTTTTGCGATCATCTCCACCTGTCCCAGGTCAAGCAGGTACTTCGCTTTGTCTGATCTGTCATCCATGCTAAATGTGGTATGGTAGACAGCCGTTCCCGAGAAGGCTTTACCTTCCGTACTTAGTGACGGGATATCCTTCCATGCCACCAACCGGTCGATCCTGACCGGTGACTCCCCTATCCCCCATCCTTCGGGGAAAGAGATTTCCCAACCATTTTTAATTTCCGTTTCTTTGGTGATGGGAAGCGGCTTTTCGGTGTCGGTGAGCGTTTTTTTCGCCGGGGCAGCGGTATTACCGCGAAAGACTACAAAGCAGGATGTGCCTGCCGGGAGATCCATCTCAACCTGTGTGTAACCCTCTTTCGTCAACAGGGATGCCACGCTCCGGGTTTCACCTGTCAGTGGATCCCATATCTCGGCATTACCCTTACTGCGGAAGGAGATAGTACCCTTGTACCCCTTTTCTTCGGGGGCGGACAGGAAATAGAGATCAGAACTGCCTACTCTGCGGTGCAGCCATCTCACATCGGAGAATTTGACATTAATATCGGGATGGATTTCCTCTGCTGTCAGGGCTGCCCCGATCTCACCGGTATATACTTTTCCTTTCCCGACTCTACGAACGCTTTGGCTACTGTCTCCCCAGAGGGCTTCTACCGCCTTCCTGAAACGAACCTCTTCCGCTTCCCCTCCGCTCAGGGTCGCAATACATGCAGGCGGTTCTCCCACAATGGTAATGCCTTGTTGTGCGAAGGAAAGGATCTTTTCCAGTGTTTCCGGCAGCATCCGTTTGCAGTCGTACAACCATAAGACACGGTATGAAATCCCCTCCGGCGTGACGAGCCGTCCGTCTTTTACCGACAACCGGTTGAGTAACACGTCCGGGTTACAATAGTCATACGCATAGCCTTCCGGGAAATCCAAAGACTGGTCGGGTTTGTGGTTCTGCTCGTCGCCCAGGTACATCAACACGTCCGATACCGGGTTCCCGCTTTCAAGCATGTAATTGCACCTTGCCAGGTAGTCCGTAAAATGCGGCATATGCTTCCACCAGGTCTGCAAACGCAGGAAAGGCGTCCCGATGCCGGAACCGAACGATGTGGAGGGAGGCAGGAAGTCCGTGCGGGGATTGTGGGTGTAGGTATGGAACACCATGTGGGTCACTCCCCGTGCCAGGTGTTCGTCCGCCCTGTCCTTTATGAAACCGGGATGCTCATTCCACGACAGGTCGAAGGAGGTGAACGCCTCGGCGGCTACCCTCCCCTTGCCATATACGCGGCTTGCCGACACGCAGGGCTTTACCGGCTTGAATTCGAGGCTTCCGACATAGGAGTCCATCTTTGGGTGCCAGAACTCACACATCGGCACATCGGCATACTTGTAATATTCGAGGATATCTCCCGGGAAAATATCACCGGATGCTGTTTCAAATGAGATTTTCAATCCGTTTTCCCCTGCAATGCTACCCATTTCACCGAAGAAATTCTTTACTAGCAGGTCGTTTAAGGTGACCCGCCAGTCCCGCAGGAAGCGGGCCGTGGTTTCGGGATCATCCACCACATAGCCGAAGATGGCGGGAAACATCGAGAAGAGGGAGTAATCCCATTTCTCACGGAAGGTATCATCCAGTCCGGCCGTCCATGTCTGGGTCCTGCACTCCCAACTGTCTATCAGTATGCCGTTAAGGAGACCTTCCCTAAGGCTGCTGTTATCGTTCAACAACCGGCCTATATAACCCTCGAAGTTGGCCCGGGCTCCGGCCGGATCGAGTTTGTTGGACTCCCATCCGGTGGCTTCGGGAGGAGCCGGCCCGTTTCTCATCCCGGTGTTGACATGCCCTATTCTGAGGACAGTCCACTTCCCTTCGGGGGTGTCCCATGATAATATCCCTGACGGATCCATCTTGTCCGTGATATCCACAATGGTGGAAGGATCGACCCACGCGGCAGAGGATTGTTTAGGATAATCTTCCCTTACAATCCTTCTGAGTGTCCATGCCGCTTCCGACTCCCAGTTCTGTTGCCGGGCGGCGGAGTAAAAGTTGATATAGGAAATCGTCATTTCATGGAGGTTGGAGATCTCTATGCGGTAGGATTGTGCTGCGGCTTCCTCACAGGCGATGGAGATGGGCTGGTCGTCCTGCCAGCTTCCCGGAGGCATCTCCAGCCATGCAACCTGTTTCATTCCATCAACGGTTTCTGCGTAAATCGCGATCGTGATATCCGGTGAATAACTCCATGCATGGGAAAACGAATTTACCGGCGGGAACTCCACCGTACGGACAGTCGTTTCTTCGCTAAACCGGACATCGATGGTCGTCGGTTCTGACAGTGAAGGGGCCAGCATCAACCTCTTTTGCCCTACCAGGCACTCTTCCCACGGCAGGTCACTGCGGTTGCTTTGTATGCCGGCCGGAAGTAGCCGGATACCCGTATCCCCTTCCGGTGTAGGAAATGCGATCACAAAAAGGTCTTTATAATTGCGCCACTCCTCTTCACTGGGTTGAGGTATTTCCAGTTGGGTATTGACCGTCTGGCCGCCGTTGATGTCCTTACGGGAACGCACCAGATGGCGCATGGAGTTTTCCGGTTCGATCCATGGTCCTCCGGCATACGACCAGCCGGGACAATTCTGCATGGTGAATTTCAGGTCCAACCGCTTACACTCTTCGGCTGTCCAGACGATAAGGTCGTCCCACGACTCACTCAATGCTTTGATCTGCGGGGATACCCCCGGCCACTCTCCCCCGAACTGCCCGTGGAATAACTGGATACCTGAAATACCGGCTGCCGCGATAGCCTCCAGGTCGGCGGTTATACCTTCCTTCGATACGTTGCCCCCGATAAAATGGAACCATGTTTCGGGATAATGAATTTTACCGGGGTTCCTGAATGTTTCTTTATCCAGCAATTCATTTTCCGGCAATTGCCGTTCCCGGACACCGAAGCAAGAGATCAAAAATAAAAAGGATAAACCATAAAAAAAGAAAGAAAAGGATCGTCCTTTTTTATGTAATAGATGCGTTTTCATATATGTCTGTTAATTTAATAATGCATAAGGCAAAAATAATACATTATTCCTACCTTATGCATTGAATTTGTTAATATCCTGTGTTTTGCGTCAAGGCACCTCCACTTTTATCGATTTCCGTACGTGGTATCGGCAACCGGAGATGTTGTTCATAATATACAACCGGCGCGACCGTTTTGATAGTGTAGCTTTTTTCTCCATTGGCCGCCTTTCTGATCTGCATCCCTATAATTTGTCTGGATGACACCTCTTCCAGGATTTTCCACCTTCTCACATCAAAGAACCGATGTCCCTCAAACGCCAGTTCGATCCTCCTTTCATGACGTATCCTGTCTCTTAAGTCGATCCCTGAAGAAGTAACAGGAGGCATATTCACTCTTGCACGGATGAGATTAATATATTCCTATTCCCTTGCAGTTTCTTCATCTCCCAATTCAAATTTGGCTTCGGCATAATTCAACAGGATCTCTCCATAGCGGAAGAATATCCAGGGATTTGTACCCAGGTCATCAGTCCTTAAATTCACCGACTTAGAGGGATCAATAAATTTATGCAGATAATAGCCGGTCATGGTGGCATTCCACGGCAATACACTACTCAGAGGCGAATCGATTCCACCGTCGAATGTTTCAATTTCGTGGTTCTGAAAAACAGCGCCATCGTAGAGGATAGAGGCATAGAACCTCGGATCCCTGTCTATATACGGATTTTTCGGATCATATCCTGATTCCGGATTCACTATAATTTCGTTGGAAGGACCGAGGTTGTACGGAAGCTCACCGTTTGTCATTTCATAATCCATCACCATATTTTCGGTAGGATGATTATGACCACCGCCGTAAAGGCTATTAGTGCCCGAATAGCCATTTATATTATGATTGATGGATTTGGTGAAATATCTTGCAAATATTATTTCATTATTGTCTTCCAAAAAGAGATTCTGATAATCGTGATATAGGGTGTATTCCTTGTCTATAAGTGCTTCTGCCGCTTCTGCCGCTTTTTCCCATTTTGTGAGGTCGTTTGAAGGGTTGTTTAACGGGCTTGCCGCGTACAAAAGGACACGGGATTTTAGCGCTAAAGTGGCATCCGGTGTCGCCCTACCCTTCCCGGCCTCACTCTGGCTTAACAATACGGCAGCTTCGTCCAGTTCACTTATGATAAAATCAACGACTTTATCATAATTTTCCCTGCTCACAGACGTATAGTCATCGTCGAGAGCAAAAACATTCGTGATTAGTGGAACATCCCCATACCTCCATAACAGTTCCGAGTATAAATAGGCTCTTATGAATTTCATTTCACCTTTCAGTCGGTTTTTCATTTTATCATCAAAAGTTGAAGATTCTATTTCCTGGAAGAACTCGTTGATATCCCTTATCCTTGCATAGGCGGTTTCCCATTTATTAAAAGAAGGAGTAGTCGTTGTCGTGCTAAGGGTAGAGACATTATCCGAAGTCAATTCCCCTCGCTGGACAGTCCATGCGCCGCCATTATTATGAATATCATGCATCTCATCCGTCAGGGAACCCCATATAGCTTCACAAAACCCGTGCTGCAAACTGTTATACATACCATTCACGTAAGATTCCACAAGTGCTTCATTTTCCCATATTCCCGTTATCCTGTCTTTCGGTTCAATGTCAAGTATATTATGGCAACCTGTGAAAATAACAGGGATTATACATATTATAATTACGTATTTTATTTTTCTCATTGTCATGTAAAGTTAAAATGTTAGATTAATGCCTATATTGTAAACCCTTTGTTGAGGATAATACCATGCGGAAGGTACTTCCGGGTCATATCCGATTTCCTTCATGTGGTCATAAATCAAAAAGAGGTTATGCCCACTCAAATAGATCCTGCAATTTTGTAATCCAAATCGATTTATCCAGTTAAGAGGGAGGTTATAACCGATCTCCACGTTCTTTAGCCTTAAAAATCCCGCGTCTAAAAGCCAGTGGGTTGATTCCTGTGTATTTTCGCTTCTACTTTCGGAGCTTCTCGGCATAGTGGCATCCGTATTTTCGGGAGTCCAATGGTTGTTTACACGCCATTGGTAATAATTCCCGGCACCTTTGCTCAGTGAAGTGGTCCAGTTCGTCGTATTTAAGAAATTAGCATTTTCCTGGCCTTGCAGAAGTATCGATACATTGAAATTCTTATAAGTAATCCCGGCGTTTAACCCGAAGATTATCTCAGGATCAGCCGTCTCATTAATCCGTATCTGGTCCAGCGAGTTAATTTCCCCGTCTTTATTTACGTCCTCATATTTAATATCACCCGGCTGGGCACCAAGCAAATGCGGATAATTTTCGATCTCCTCCCAGTCTTTAAAAATCCCGATGGATTTGTATAACAATCTTGATCCCAGGGGTCTTCCGGTAGCCAGCTGGTACTCTTCGGCCATCGGGGCTTCATCGGTGAAAATAACCTTATTCCGGTTAAAAGAGAAGTTCCCGGAAAGAAAGTATTCAATGTCCCTGAACCTGGAATTGTACGTGATTTCAACCTCTATCCCCCTGTTGCGGACAATACCGATGTTCTCGTCAGGCAATTGCAGGCCGGTATATTCAGGAATTACCGCCGATCTTTTTGTGAGTATATTGGATCTTTCCGAATTAAAGACATTGATTTCTCCCCGTAGCGCGTTCCATAAATAAAAATCTATCCCGAAATTAAATGTGTTCGCGATCTCCCAGGTAATATTGGGATTTGGCACATTCAATGCGTTAAGCCCGTTTACATCCACATTCCCGATCACGTAATTACTGCCGAATTCGTATGCTGTCAGGTACTGGTATGCGGAAACGTTATCATTCCCCATTCTCCCGTACGATGCTTTTATCTTCAGGTATGAAATCAAATCCACCTCCTGCATGAAAGCCTCTTCTGAAATATTCCATCCGGCGGAAACACCCGGGAAAAAACCGAATCTTTTGTCTTTGGGGAAGTTTTGGGAGCCGTCATACCTGAAAGTAAACTGTAACAAGTACTTTTGGGCATAATTATAACTTAATCGTCCGAAATAATTGATACGGGCCGATTCTCCCGCGGAACCGTCATTGTTCATATAGTTCCTGTCACTGGTACCGGCAAATAATTCATGTATTTTGGTCGAGACGAAACGGCTCCGGGAACCGAGCAGATAATCGTAATTACTCGTCATTTGCTCATATCCTGCCAGACCCGCTATACTATGCTGGTCCAATTGCTTCTCGTAGTTCAGCATCACATTCCATAGAAACATCGTATTGTTTTCCGTATCCACGCTTAAGCTGGGATCATCGGCCCCGAATCCTGTCCTTCCTCTTGTATATTCACCTGTATCCTCATCCCGGTAATAGACGTAACTCGGTTCATACCATATTTTATTAAAACTGTTACTGTAATCATAATTGAAACTCCCGTTCAGGTACAGGCCCTCGACCCAGGGAGCATTTACCCGGTATGTAAGCGTTGATTGAAGCATTTTACTTTTTGAACTCCTGTATCCTTCGTTTGCGCTTACCCTGTTAATTAAATTGTCGTTATCCCGTCCCGGCGCCATGTAATCGGTTCCCGGCCACGTGGGAAACCATGTGGGATGGTATAAAAAGATATGGGGATAAATATCATCGTAGTTGTAAGGTCTGATACCGTCTAAAACGGTTCCTCTCAGGTTTAAGCCGAACGAGACATTTTTTGAGATGGTCGCGTCGATCTTTGATTGCAGGTTGTACTGTTCATGTTCGGTAATGCCGTATTTATAATGCCCGTCCTGAAAGGTTCTTCCCAATGAAACCCTGTAGGTGGTATTTTCATTCCCTCCGTCGACCGAAAAATCCAAACGGTTCTGGGGCGTGAATTTCTTTGTAATATAAGAATACCAGTCCGTATTGGGGTAGTACGGGTCAGTCCCGTTTCTGTACAGCTCCAACTCCTCGTCGCTGTATATCGCCGGCCTGCCGTTTAACGTTTCTATTTCATTTTGAATGGTGGCGAAGGTAAATGCATCCGTCATATTGGGAACCCTTGTATCCTGTTGAAAACCCATGTTATACGAAAAGTTGAAAGTTGCTTTTCCTGACTTTCCGCTTCTTGTTTCTACAAGTATAACCCCGTTGGCCGCACGTGCCCCGTAGATTGCAGCAGTGGCATCCTTCAGTACAGTAATGTTTTCAATATCATTCGGGTTGAGCCTCTCGAGGCCATCCCGTGGAACGCCATCGATGATGATCAGCGGGGCGTTGTTCCCGAGCGTGTTTTTTCCCCTGATAAAAATGGAAGGATTGTCCAGTCCCGGTTCACCGCTCCTTGTATTGACGGTAACCCCCGCCATTGTCCCTGCCAAAGAGTTCAGGACATTTGCCACCGGGGCTTCCCGGATCTGGTCTCCTTTGACAGAAACGACCGAGCCTGTTAACTCTCTGGCTTTTTGTGTGCCATAGCCTACGACCACCACTTCTTCGAGTGCTTCCACGTCCTCTGTCAATGTAATATTGATGGTCGTTCTTCCGTCCACCGCAATTCTTTGTGAGACCATGCCCACGTAAGATATTTCCAGTGTCGCATCAGGCGGAACGTTGGGAAGAGAGAAATTACCGTCTATGTCGGTAATGGTTCCGGTCGTTGTTCCCTGCACTTGTACTGTTACGCCAATTAAGGCTTCTCCCGTACCATCCGTAACCGTACCTCTTACGGTAATGTTCTGGGCAAGCATACATACGGAAAATGCCCACATAAAGAAAAGCATCATCCCTTTCACTAAACTTAAAATTACTTGTTTCATTCCTGGATTTTGTTTTAGATTGATTAATAAATGATTAGATGTTAGCAAATGTTATTGTAAACCTAATTTGTTTTACTATTACAATGGCATACAAATTGTTATTACATAGGAGGAATACATTTTTTCAGTATCATGGTGTATTATTATGTTATATGTTTACAGGCCGACGGTGAATTTGATCCGTTCCAAACGGCAAATACTTTGTCGGCATTTATTAAAAAATTAAATGCTGAAGTTTCACAGGTCTTTTCGTTTACCAACCTTATTTCATGTCTATTGGCGGGGTAACAACTTGTAAAACTTGAATTAAACGGGTATTTCCGGCTAATGCCGGCTGAAAGAGGAAAGAGTTTTCAGGTAACTGAAACCCGGTGCGGTATTAGACAATCGTACGGACGAAGAATAAATAGATATTCTGTTGATGAAGGAATAAGACTCCCGGTAATCAGGCATCTAACATCTTATTCGGGTGGCTCTAATGTATATGTGGGGATATAAAAAAGAGGCGCGGACGATTGTCGTTATTCCTCACTACAGGCTCCGCAAGGGCCTTCACCAGAGAATAAGACAATGTCCACGCCCTTATTGCTAAGGGCGCTTCCATTCTTGGCCTCTGGTTTGAATTTTGCGGATTCGTAGTAAAGACCAAAAAAGCGCTATGTAATTTCGTACCGTATTTAACAGTACAAAAATACTTATTCTTTTTAATTTCTATGTTTTCATACGCATTTTGTTTAAGTTTTAGATATTTTTTGTACCTTTACACTTTCTCAACTAGCTTGAGATGACAAAGGTAAGTGTTTTAAAGATAGGGCAAAACCTACTTTTAATATCCAATTGATTACGAAAAAGATACTTTTTAGCTACAATACTATCAACATGGGAGCAATTCACAACAAAATCAAAAGACTTCGTGAGCAAAGCAACCTCACTCAGCAGGAAATGGCAGATAAATTAAATATGCATCTGAAAACCTGGCAAAAGGTCGAAAACGGAGTTACAAAACTGGACATCGAACGTTTACAGTTAATAGCCGATGTTTTGGAAACAACAATCGAGGACCTTATCAATGTTGATGATAGCGTTTATATCAATGCAATCAAAGACAATGAGGTAGGTTTTAACAACAGTTCGGTTACTATCAATCACAAATCAGAAGAAGAGAAAAATTTATACGAAAGACTTATCGCAGAAAAAGATAAAATCATTGCCGATAAAGATAAAGAAATTGCTTATCTCAGAGGTTTGCTAGACAAATAAAAAATGAATCTTTACGGTATACTTTCTTCCGGATTGGTTGGAGTAAACTCAACGGAGTACTGCAATTGGATAAACCTCACGAACTTGATGACGAGACAATAAAAGTATACGTCAGAGTTGTGGGGATAAACGAAGACTTTATCTGGAATATGGCTAATGATTCTCTGCTAACTTCTTCGACCAAAGTTCTCAAATCTTTAATTTTAATCCTTTGAATAAGTTAGTGGAACTTTATTCGGAAAAAGACAAATTATATGAACGGATAGAGTCGAACTGGAGAAAGAAAAAAGTGCCCTTCTGGAGAAGTTCCTAACGGATCAGAAATAAGATTCCGGCTTTACTGAACTTATCTCCACACAAGATAAAGAGAAAAGGCCCTGGACAAATTATCTAAATAGCCCTCTTCGAATAATCACTGGTTCTTCTTTGTTGGCTGTTGGTTGAGAAAAGCACCTTCGGGAGCAACTGATAAAGGTAAAGAGGTGATTTCTTGGCAATATTCTGTTGTTTGGCTAAGAATCACATGAATTCTTTACAAAAAATCACTCCTATCCGATAAAAAATAGAATACAACAGGGTATTTCCCACAAATATGAGACAATTTGCGCAAACGCAAAAGACCCAGAGGGGAATAAATATAAATCAAATGGATGATAGGCAATTTATATCAAATAATAAAAAGATAATAAAAACCGGATTTACACATGTAATAAATTTTGTGTTTACGAATATTCCATTTTATTGTGTACCTAAAAGTCTCAAATAAAAATTACATGTGTCAGATAAAGTATTTATCTTTAAG
>NZ_JAXQGC010000015.1:5237-13315 GCF_034331125.1 Proteiniphilum sp. | reverse complement strand
TGAACAGGTCTGACTGGTATGCTGTAACTTGCTGTCGCTTCATAGAACAAATTTTGAACTAACTGCTCCTTAAATTAAAAGATTCAGACCTTCTTTTATGAGTGTGCACTTCATAAAATACTATGTCTTCTGCTGACTTCTTATAAGACTTAGAATTACATCGCTATAAGTCCTGCACTGTTGGTGCCTCTTATAAGACCTCTCGGGATAAGATATTAAACTTTCACTGCGTTCTGCCTGATTTACTCATAAGAGTTACGGTTGAAGTTTGGGCGTTCCCAATCCATTGCTCGGTTGCCCTCCCAAATGAGCCTTATATCAGATTTCTGTGCGTCAGAACCTCAGTTTTGCTGATGGCTTCTTTCAGATTTGCAGTTGCCCGCAACACCCTTGCCAGTCGCTAATGTTTCCTATCAACTCGGCACATACAGGAACTTACATCCTGCAAGCTTAATACCATGCCCGACATACAAACGAGCGGAACCGATTCCGCTATGTCGGCACACATCGAGCGAACCATCGCCCCGAAAAATGCCGACTCGAAACGCACTCATCTCAACAGGGAATTGATAGCATTCCCCGACGGTGTACGCAACCGCACCCAAGCCATTCAGCATCGGTTAGACAATGCCGGCTTGCAACGCAAAATCGGCAAGAACCAAGTGCGTGCCATCCGCGTCCTGCTTACCGGGAGCAACGAAGACATGAAACGCATTGAAGCCGAAGGCAGGTTGGGCGACTGGTGCGATGACAACCTGGAGTGGTTGCGAAAAACATACGGCAAAGAAAACATCGTTTCCGCCGTACTGCATTTAGACGAAACCACACCCCACATCCACGCCACCCTTGTGCCGATTGTTACCACCGAAAGGCGGAAGAAGAAATCGGAGACGCAGGTAAAGAAAAATTACCGCAAGAAAAACCCCAACGCTCCACGGCTTTCTGCCGATGACGTGATGACCCGTGCCAAACTGAAAGCGTACCAAAACAGTTACCCCGAAGCAATGGCGAAATACGGCTTGCAACGCGGTATCGAAGGCTCGGAAGCCCGGCACATCGGCACGTCGCAATATTACAGGGATTTGGTTTCCCAAAACGAAAACCTGAAAGTGAATATCGGAGAACTGTTAGAAAAACAAGCCACCGCCAAAAAGAAGCTCTCGCAGGTAAAGTCGGAAGCGAGCAAAGAGAAATTCAAAAAAGTCAAAGCCGAAATGGGTGCGAACCTGATGGATGGAGTAAATTCGCTTTTCATTGGTTCAAAAACAAAACGACAACAAGCGGAAATTGAGGAGCTAAAATCGGAAAACGCCACGCTGAAGGATGAAAATAGTTCACTGAAAACCCAACTGCAAACCTTGCAGAAAGAGTATAAAACCGCTACCGATAAACTTCAAGCTGAATTGAAAAAGATATACGATTTGTTTCCCAATCTTCGGGAACTGCTTTCTATCGAAAATCTATGCCAACAGGTCGGGTTCGCGAAAGAAACGATTCAACGGCTATTGCGGGGCGGAAAAGTCTCCTTTTCGGAACGATTGTTTTCATCCGAACACAAACGTAGATTCGCAACAGAAAACTCCATCGCGCAAATTGTGAAAATCCCCGATAAACCCGGCAAACTCCGTCTTACCATCGACGGCGTGGAGATTACCGAGTGGTTTCGGCTGAAATATCGGGAGTTTCAGAGGAGTATTGGGATTGATTGGGCAGAGAGAAGTGTGGGGAGAGGACGAAAAATTTAAAAAACTATCATTCGCATTATTGCCAATTAAAAAACTATTCGTATTTTTGCGAACAATAAAGAAAAAATAATGGCTAAGCAAAAATACACAGAAGAGCAAAAGCAAATAGCACGTTTCGCCAAGGCTTTAGGACACCCTGCGCGAATAGCGATATTACAGATGCTTTCGAAGCAGTCTTGTTGCTATCATGGAGATATGTCAGAAGTTTTACCCATAGCTAAAAGCACATTGTCGCAACACTTAAGAGAATTGAAAGATGCGGGTTTAATACAAGGAGAAATTACTTTGCCATCTGTAAAGTATTGTATTAACAAAAATAATTGGACTTTAACGAAATCGTTATTCAATGTATTGCTAAGCAAAGAACAAAAAGAACAAGAAGAAAAATAATTCACTAAAAAATTTACACTCTATGTTCGTATTTATACGAACAGCATATCTCGACATTAAAACAAGAATAAAATGAAAACGAAAATTTTAGTACTCTGCACAGGCAACAGTTGCCGTAGCCAAATTGCCGAAGGATATTTGCGCCACTTTGCCAGCGAGAAAGCCGAAATATACAGCGCAGGCGTAGAAACACACGGCGTAAATCCACGAGCCATTGAAACAATGAAAGAAGACGGCATTGATATTTCGAGCCACACCTCAAACAATGTGGATGATTACCGCGACATTAATTTTGACTACGTGATAACTGTTTGCGACAATGCCCGCGAACGCTGTCCCTATTTCCCTACAAAAGCAAAAAAATTCCACCATAATTTTCCCGACCCTGCAAAAGCGCAAGGAACAGAAGAAGAAATCACCGCCGAGTTTCGCCGAGTACGCAATATGATAAAAGAATATTCCCAACAATTTACCTACGAGAATCTATAAAGCCGATATGAGTGCAAATAATTGTAATCCCACGGTGGAGCGCAAACGACTGAGTTTCCTCGACCGCTACCTTACACTTTGGATTTTTCTTGCGATGGCAATAGGCGTGGGAACAGGATATTTTTTTCCTTCCGTGGCAAACGGCATTAACGCGATGTCGAGCGGAACAACCAACATTCCGCTGGCAATAGGTTTAATTCTAATGATGTATCCGCCTTTGGCAAAAGTCCGATACAATCAAATGAACAAAGTATTTCGCAACACAAAAGTTCTTACTGCTTCGCTTTTGTTGAATTGGATAATTGGTCCCATTTTAATGTTTGCCTTGGCGGTAATATTTCTGCGAGACTACCCCGAATATTTGGTCGGTCTTATATTGATTGGCTCGGCACGATGTATAGCGATGGTTATCGTGTGGAACGAGCTTGCAGGCGGAAGTCGCGAATACGCGGCTGGATTAGTTGCCCTCAATAGCATTTTTCAAGTTTTGTTTTACAGCGTTTTCGTTTACTTTTTTGTTTCCGTCATGCTCCCCATTTTTGGTATTTCAACAGAAAGTGTAAACATTACGATGGGCGAAATTGCCAAAAGTGTAGCCATTTATCTCGGCATTCCGTTTGCAATGGGCATATTAAGTCAGTTAATACTAGTGAAAATTAAAGACGAAGAATGGTATTGGAAAAAATTTATTCCTTTTATTTCGCCCATTACTTTAATTGCCTTGCTGTTTACAATCGTGCTGATGTTCAGCCTAAAAGGTCAGTTGATAGTACAAATACCGCTCGATGTGGTGCGCATTGCCATTCCTTTACTCATTTATTTCGGACTGATGTTTTTGGTCAGCTTCTTTGTAGGTAAGCGTATGGGAGCCGATTACGAACAAGATGCCGCCTTGTCGTTTACCGCGGCAGGCAATAATTTTGAATTGGCAATTGCCGTTGCAATTGGCGTTTTCGGTATCAACAGCGGTCAAGCATTTGCTGGCGTTATAGGTCCGTTGGTAGAAGTGCCGGCACTTATTGCTTTAGTTAACGTATCACTTTGGTTTAAAAGAAAGTATTTCAATAAAACAAGAATAAATTAAAACACAAACAAAATGAAGAAATTAGTTATTGTAATCTTTGCCTTAGTTGCTATTACAGCTTGCAACAATTCTGGCAATAAAAAAACAGATGGAGACGTATCAAGCACTGCTGTTCTAAATGAAGATTTGTCTGTTGTAAACGTGTACTATTTCTACGGCAAGCAACGCTGCAAAACTTGCATAGCTGTTGGAAATGTTGCCCAAGAAACCATTAAAAAAGACTTCGCGGGAAACAAAAATATTCGTTTTACTGAAGTGAATACGAGCGAAAAAACCAACGAAAAACTGGTAGAGAAGTATCAAGTGACTTGGAATGCACTGATAATAGTGAAAGGCGATGATGCCGTTGACATTACCGAAGAGGCTTTTGCAACTGCCAATGAAAACCCCGAAACTCTTGCCAACCGAATCAAAGACGAAGTAAACAGCAGATTGTAATGGAATGGTTGCAGCAACTTGTCGATACATATAAGAACGATATCCCAATTTTTGCAGCCTTTGTGCTTGGATTAATGACATCCATAAGTCCTTGTCCGTTGGCTACAAATATCACGGCTACCGCCTATTTGAGCAAAGATATTTTGTCGAAAAAGAGAGTGTTGCTCAATAGTTTGTTCTACACTTTGGGGCGGATGTTTAGCTATACGGCACTCGGAATTGTTTTTTATTTCGGCGCGAGCCAATTCAAAATAGCGAAATTATTGCAGGGATTGGGAGGCGTTTGGCTTGGGATTGCGCTTGTTTTTGTGGGCGTTTTAATGCTGGATATTATCAAAATTAATACTCCCGTTTTCAACAAACTTCAACCGAGTATTAACGAAGAAAAATTCCGCAAAGGATATTGGAGCGCTGTCCTTTTGGGAGTAGTCTTTGCGCTTGCTTTTTGTCCGTTTAGCGGCGTGCTGTATTTCGGCGTGTTGATACCGATGACAATTGCGTCTGCGACAGGTTTGTTGTTACCGCCCGTTTTTTCAATCGGAACAGCGTTGCCCGTGATTGCCATTGCCGTTATTTTAGCGTACAGCGTGGCAAATATGGGGAAGTTTTACAACGGCATGAAGCACTTCGAAAAGTGGTTTAAACGCATTGTGGCTGTGGTGTTTTTAGCCGTAGGAGCTTATTACATAATCATAAACATATAATTTTTTATAACAATGGAAATCAAAATTTTAGGCACAGGATGTACAAAATGTAAAACAACGCAACAATTGGTTGAAAAAGTTGTTTCCGAAAAAAATATTGATGCTACTGTAACCAAAGTAGAAGATATTATGGAGATAATGAAATTCAACGTAATGTCAACACCCGCAGTTGTGGTTGATGGAGTTGTGAAATTAAAAGGGCGCGTTCCTTCCGAAAAAGATATTCTTCAAGCATTGGGAATTTAAGAAGATGGAAACAAAACGCGAACTTAAAATTCTTTCCTATATCATTGTGGTATTTTTGGCGATTTTCTTTCTACCAATTGCCAACGAGAGTTTTATGACAGCCATTCGGGCAACCCTCGACCTCTCAAAATGGTATGCGCAGGAACATGTGATTTTATGCCTTTTGCCGGCATTTTTCATTGCCGGAGTAATATCGGTATTCGTAAGTCAAGGTTCGGTAATACGATATTTTGGTGCCAATGCAAAAAAATGGCTTGCATATTCGGTCGCAAGTGTTTCCGGTGCTATTCTTGCCGTATGTTCTTGTACCATTCTGCCACTCTTTATGAGTATTTACAAACGCGGAGCAGGTTTAGGTCCCGCTGTCGCTTTTTTGTATTCCGGTCCGGCAATCAGCATTTTATCTATTATCCTAACAATGAGGATTCTCGGCGTGGAAATGGGAGTTGCAAGAATGGTGGGAGCCATAAGTTTTTCCATTGTGATAGGGTTGATTATGTCGTTCATTTATCGCAAAGAAGAAAAAGCGAAAAAAGAAGAGCAAATGAATATCGAAATCGAAACCGAAAAACGCCCCATGTGGCAAACCGCCCTTCATTTTTTCACGTTGGTACTTATTTTGGTATTTGTGAATTGGGGCGCACCCTCGGAAACCGACAATAGTAGTTTGTGGCATTATATCTTTGAATACAAATGGATTATTACAGGCGTTTTATCCCTTTTGCTTGCCTATTCGCTTGTGCGCATTTTGAAAATAAAATGGCAATGGGTACTTGGAGCTGTGTTGATAACAGGTTTATCTGTGGTTTTATCGGTTATGTTTGTGGAAAATTCGCTTTATGTTCCGCTGATACCTATGGTTGTAGGAATAGCCTCGCTCAGCATTATAACCCTATTCGATAAAAACGAGCCTGAAAACAGAGAATGGACACTCTCGTCTTGGGATTTTGCCAAACAGATTATGCCATTGCTTGCCATTGGAGTTGTATTAGCGGGATTTTTGCTCGGCTCAACTCATGGAGACACATCAATTCCCGGTATCATTCCAAACGAATGGGTTGAGTGGGCTGTTGGCGGAAATTCAATTCTATCCAATTTTCTTGCAAGCTTTGTTGGTGTGTTTATGTATTTTGCCACTCTTACCGAAGTGCCGATTATTCAAGGGTTGTTGGCTTCGGGCATGGGAAAAGGTCCTGCGCTGGCTCTGTTGTTGGCGGGTCCGTCGTTATCGCTGCCCAATTTATTGGTAATACGGGGTGCAATGGGAACCAACAAAACAATCGTTTATGCAGGTTTGGTTACTGTCTTGTCAACATTGGTTGGCTTTGCGTATGGAGCGATGTTTTGAATAATTAGAATTTATCTAAATATTAAAAGGGCGTAAATCAATTTAAAAATTTATGCCCTTTTTATGAAATACATATTTACGAGGCATGAAACAACTTGTTTTTTAGAAAAGAGTCAACGTTTGTCATGTCTTAATGTTTCCAATTCTGCACCGCTCTCCGCTTCTCTCATGGCAGAAAGAGTTTCCTCGTTCAGCTCTCTGTAAACTGCATCGAAGAGGATTGTTTCTAAAAAATTATTCATGCTTCTATTTTCTTTTTTCGCTTGTTTTTTAGTCTTTCCAACAAATCGCTGTTTAAGCGAAATGCGGTTGCTATTCTTACGGCTCACTGCATAAACGGCAATAATTCATCCCTTAATCTGTCTTCTGCGTCAGAGCCTTCCACGTCCATGCCGTAGTTCTCAAAAATATCTTCCGTTTTTTGCCAGATTGATACCGCTTGTTCATCGTCTATTTCTTCGTGATGTAATTCTTCGTAAAACTCTTTGATGTAAGCACAAGGGGAAAATTCAAGAAAAGCGTGCAATACCTGATTGGCTTCATATCGGGCTTCTACATCGTTTTCTCCCCTCAATATGGCTTTCGTGTAAGCCTCTTGTGCAGAGTTTGCTCTTGATATTACTGTTCGTTTCAATTCCTCTTTATCAATGAAGATTTGAGGATGATAATCCCGGATGTAATCAAAAATCCTTTTTTGATATTTATCCAATACGCTAAGTTTATTTGTATCCATGATGAAATTTGCTTGTAAGTGAGACTATATAAATAAATAAAAATGTAGGTATACAAATAGGTAGAAATGCAAACAGATAAAAATGGAAATATTTGTCAATTGCAGGACTTTTCTTCATTCTCAAAATGAGATTTGATAATCGGGCAATAGTATTTATCTATTTTGTGCATCGTGCTATACCACATCGCGTCGTCTTTGCTTTGGTTTAAAATTACCAGCTCTTCCCTTCTGTACATTTGGAACTCTTTTTCCAGCTTGATTAGCTCATCGGTCGATTGGCTTATCGCTTTTTTCTTTGCGTTAATGGCTTTCATATAATTAAGAGCAGTTATGGCAACATCAAGGCTTAGTCCGTCGTAGGTCATGACTAAATCATTTGATACATAGGTTTTTGCATTGGTTGTTTGGGTAGCATTCACAGTCGGTCGTATTCGTTAGAGGTTTATACAAATATACAAAAATATAGGTATATAATTGTATAGTTGGGCGTGATTTTTTGGCTATTTTTGTTGCCGAAAATAAACCGATTGAAAATGAAATGGAGTAGGGAGAAAAAAATACTGACAGGAGCAATCGCAATAACCAAACTTAAATAATCTCAAAGGGCGAGATTGTGGTTCAACTTTTAGGAAATGCTTTTCTAAATCAAAAACCTTAATTTCTGGGTGTAAAAAAGGGTGTAAATCTTGTAACTACTTGATTTACACCCTTTGTTGCGGTATGGACGGGACTCGAACCCGCGACCCCCTGCGTGACAGGCAGGTATTCTAACCAACTGAACTACCACACCATTTTTGGTTACTATGTATGGACTTGTTAGCTGCGACCCTCCCGAGGAAGTCGGGATATTCTAACCAACTGAACTACCACACCATTTTTGGTTACTATGTATGGACTTGTT
>NZ_JAXQGC010000015.1:0-5137 GCF_034331125.1 Proteiniphilum sp. | reverse complement strand
AGCTGCGACCCTCCCGAGGAAGTCGGGATATTCTAACCAACTGAACTACCACACCGTTTTTGGTCGCTATTGAAGACCTTCACCACTGTGAACAGTATCATTTCGATAGCGAGTGCAAAGGTAAGGATATTTTCAGAATTACAAAACTTTTGAGGAGATTTTTTCTGCCAAAAATTCACTTTTTTACACTCGCTATTAAAAATGGAGCCGTCTTTCACAAAAACAATCTATTTTATATCAAAACAATCCCGCAAGGAGGTCGTGGGTTACTTCAACCACTCATCAAACCAGCGGAAGAACTCACGCTGAAACAGGACTCCGTTCTGAGGCTTGCTGATCCAATGGTTCTCGTCGGGGAAGATAAGCATACGCGATGGAATGCCTCTCAATTGGGCGGCATTGAACGCCATCATTCCTTGCGATGCCAGAATACGATAGTCATATTCACCATGGGTAATCATGATCGGTGTATCCCACCTATCTATGAACTTATGGGGAGAATTGGCATATGTCCGTTGTGCAATGGCATTTGACTTATCCCAGAACGGACCGCCCATATCCCAGTTGGCGAAAAACATCTCTTCCGTCTCCAGGTATTGTGCTTCCAGATTGAAGATACCTGCATGCGACAAAAACGCTTTAAAGCGTCCGTCGTGATTTCCGGCAAGCCAGTAAGTAGAGAAACCGCCGTAGCTGGCTCCGGTACAACCGAGCCGGTTCTCATCTACAAAAGGTTCTTTCGACACAGCATCGATGGCTGCAAGATAATCCTTCATATTCTGTCCACCGTAATCACCACTGATCTGTTCGAGCCATTCCTGTCCGAATCCGGGTAAGCCACGGCGATTAGGCGCTACCACGATATAACCATTGGCTGCCATCATCTGGAGATTCCAGCGATACGACCAGAACTGGCTTACCATACTCTGTGGTCCTCCCTGACAATATAATAAAGCCGGATAGCTCTTTTTAGGATCGAAATCGGGTGGATAGACTACCCATGTGAGCATCTCCTTACCATCGGTAGTGGTGATCCAGCGCTCTTCCACCTCTCCCATCCGTAGCCGGTCGAGTATCTCTTTATTTTCAAACGATATTTCGGTAGCCTGCCCCGACGCAATATCCACACTGTAGATCTCCGCCGGTTGCGACATGGACTGCCGTTTCGCGATCAGTTTGCCATTTCCCAGGGCAACAGAGGTATAGTCGTATTTTCCCTGAGTAATAGGAGTGATCTCTTTGGTAACGATATCTGCTGTATGCAGCTGAGTGGTTCCTTTTACGGACGATACCATATATATAGTACGGTTGTCACTGTTCCAGACAAAATCATCGGTATTATAATCGAACGCTTCCGTAACGTAGGTCTTTTCACCTGTCGCCAGATCCATCACGAACAACCGGTTCTTATCAGCTTCATATCCGTCGCGTTCCATACTCTGCCAGGCAAGATATTTCCCATCGGGCGAGAACTGCGGATTCACGTCGTACCCCATCATCCCTTCAGTCATATTTTGAGTCTGACCGCTTTCCACATCGTAAAAATAGATATCGGAATTAGTAGAAAGAGTGTACTTCTTTCCTGTCTTTTTGCGGGATGTGTAGGCTATAGTTTTGCCGTCGGGGCTCCAGGCAAGTTGCTCTATACCCCCAAACGGTGCCATCGGCGCTTCATAGGGCTCTCCTTCCAAAAGATCTTTTATATTTGATAACTTATTACCTGAAAGATCAGCCACAAAGGGATGGGGCACGCTTTCCACCCACTTGTCCCAATGCTTGTACATCAGATCGTCTACTATCCTACCCGATGCATCCGGCAGGTCGGGGTATTTTTCAGCTGCCGTCTCCACCGTTTTCACACTTTTGATGAACAGCACTTTCTTCCCATCAGGAGAATATTTAAATCCATCGATTCCACCTTCTACATTGGATATCTGCTTCATCCCTCCCCCATCAGGATTAATAGTCCATATCTGCGAAGAACCGGTCTCATTGCTAAGGAAGGCTATCTTTTTACCATCTGCGATCCATTGCGGGTTATTTTCCTGCGTATTGGTGATGGTGAGTTGTTTCTTCTCCGAGCCGTCGCTTTTCATGATAAATAACTCCGAGTTGGTTTTATTCTGGGGAACACTCACATAAGTCACCTGATAGAGGATATGCGATTTGTCGGGCGACACCTCCACACTTCCTACCCTGCCAAAACTGTAAAGGATTTCAGGCGTCATGATACCGTCCTTTATAGTAGGTTTTGCTTTGCCTATAGTCTCGGTCAGCTCTTTATTTCCTTTTTTACCTGTCTCTTTGGAAGCCGGTGTCTGGGAAGCCTCGTTGCAGGCCAGCATGCTCCCGGTAATAATAATTGCCATAAATAGTGATTTACTCTTCATACGGTTTGGATCGATATACTTGATGGTTATACTTATGATTTTTATTGATCGACTATCTGTCCGTCTATCATGTGGATGGTTCTGTCGGTGATCGATGCCAGTTGTTCATCATGCGTCACAATGATAAAGGTCTGGTTAAGCTTGTCCCGCAGTTCGAAAAAAAGCTTATGAAGCTCCTCCTTATTATCGGAGTCGAGGCTACCGGAAGGCTCATCGGCAAACACTACAAGGGGATCGTTTATCAATGCACGGGCTACTGCGACACGTTGTTTTTCACCGCCGGATAATTCCGCCGGCTTATGGGTGATACGTTCTGAAAGTCCCATCATACACAGCAGATCCTTTGCTCTCGCTTCTGCTTCGACATGTTTCGCATGCCCTATCAGCGCCGGGATCATCACATTTTCGAGGGCGGTAAACTCAGGCAGCAACTGGTGAAACTGAAAAACAAATCCGATATTCCTGTTCCGGAAATCAGACAACTTTTTCTCGCTCAGGGAACTCAACTCGTGATTATCGATATAAATCCTGCCTGAATCGGCTTTTTCCAATGTCCCCATGATCATCAGCAGGGTAGTCTTACCCGCGCCACTCGGCCCCACGATAGATACTATCTCTCCTTTCCGCACCTCCAGATCGATCCCTTTCAGTACCTGAAGCGGGCCGAAGCTCTTAAAAATTTTTTCTGCTTTTATCATCTGATCCGTTTACCACAACATAATCAATCTGCGAAGATAAGAAAAATGCATAACTATTTAAAAGAATCAGCGTGGTTTTCAGCAGAAAATCATGTACTTTTGTGAGGAGCAAATGTAGATTTCACAGCAGATGGACGAATTAAGTAGAATGAGGCATGAATACCTAGCAGGAAGCCTTAACGAAACAGAGATGGCACCGAATCCTTTCGATGAATTCAAGGTATGGTTGGAAACAGCCATTGCCTCCGGTTTGTCGGAACCCAACGCCATGACCGTAGCTTCAGCCACTCCCGACGGAAGGCCTTCAGCGCGTGTGGTACTTTTAAAAGAGCTGAATGAGAAAGGATTTGTATTTTACACGAACTATATGAGCCGGAAAGGACAGGAATTACTTGCTAATCCTTTTACTGCAGCCGTTTTCGACTGGCATGAGATCGAACGGCAGGTAAGGATCGAAGGTATTGCCGAGAAGGTGGAGGACGAAGAGGCGGATGCCTATTTCAACGTACGGCCCAATGATGCCAAGATAGGGGCATGGGCATCACCCCAAAGCAGGATAGTGAGGGGCCGCGAAGAACTGGAAGAGTTGGAGAAGAGGTATGCAAATCAATTCTCCGGCAGTGAAATACCACGACCTCCTCATTGGGGCGGTTTTCTGATTCGACCGACAATGATCGAATTCTGGCAGGGACGCCCCAACCGAATGCACGACCGCATGGCGTATTATAAAGGAGACAAAGGCTGGAATATGCAACGATTAGCTCCCTGAAATCCTGAATTATGAAAGAATTCTATTTAACTCACTCCGGGTTAATTACGGAAATACAAAAAGAGGAATGATTAGCTTTTAACGTCAATCACCTTATTCTTTGGTACGGTAGCTACAAATTCTTTCAGGTAAAAAGGTTCAAAATAGGCTACATCCACAAACGTTTTATCGGCAAAGGCTTTTTCTGCCAGAGACACCATTGCCGAAGCCAGCGGGTGAATATCATCAAAGAACAGCGCATTGGGATGCGTGATGACAGTACGGCACTTCTCGGCACCGTTCCCGAAAAAGATGATCTTCTGTTTCTCAAGAAGGTCGCTGTAACTGTCCTCTTTCACTATGTCGGCCGATGTTGCACGGATCATATTCAGCGACCGGTCGAAAAAGGTGGCATAGACTTCCATCCGCCGGGCATCTATCATCGGGCAAAGCAGCGTATCTTCATCTGCTTTCTCTTTCATCATCGAAGCCATGATACGGGCCGTGGGAATGGCGATCATTGGAATATCCAGGCCGTAACTCAATCCCTTGGCTTCCGATACACCGATACGCAGTCCGGTATAAGAGCCGGGGCCGCTACTCACAGCGATAGCGTCCAGGTGGATATCCTGTTCTCTGGCATACTCCATAATCTCATGGACAAACAGACCTACCAGGCTTGCATGCGACCGGCCTTCATAATTCTCTTTATTTACCAGGATCTCCCCATCACGCGAAAGCGCACAGGAACATACGGGAGTGGATGTTTCAATTGTAAGCAGCGTACACATAAGAGGAATAAGGGCAAAATAGTTTAACGGCGTAAAGATAACAAATTTTCTCCCGGCAGAACCGAAAGGGCATAAAAAAACTGCATCGGTTGTGATGCAGTTTCTCTAAATCTAATAAAAGATTAATACCTGTTCCTGTCGCGGTTTCCGTAACCACCTCCACGGTTGTTATTATACCTCGGACGATCTCCCTCAGCACGAGGGCGAGCTACAGAGACAGACAATGTACGTCCGTCGTATTCAGCATCGTTGAGTTCTTCAATGGCGCGTTGTCCATCACCTTCGTTGGACATTTCTACGAAACCATAGCCTTTTGAACGGCGGGTTTCACGATCAGTAATAATCTTGGCAGAAGAAACGTCTCCGTATTCTTCAAACAGTTCTTTTAAATCGGCATCAGTAATCTGATAACTTAAGCCAGCTACAAAAATGTTCATGTAAAAAAAATAAAAATAAAAAACTGAACCACTATGGATTGAAAATCCATAGGTTCGATTCCGACTAAAAGTC
>NZ_JAXQGC010000014.1:0-139941 GCF_034331125.1 Proteiniphilum sp. | reverse complement strand
GCAAGCCGGGTGGTGTGAGAGGGCGGGGGAGTAATCCCCCTACCTACTCGATTGTTAATAACAGAGTCTGTATCAAAATTTTAAATAATTGTATAAAGAACAAATAATTTTTTATTATGTTTGTGAAGAAAACAATCAGTGATTTGAGGAAAACTGTTCGGTATAAAGATTGAACCAATGAAGAGATTATTCCGTCTTATTTTACTTTTTCCCATTTTTCTCTGGTGTCACCCATCTCTTTGGGGACAATCTTCATTTCTCTTTAAACAACTGGAGGTTCGTGACGGACTTTCCCATAATCAAATTAATCATATTTTTAAAGACAGTAAGGGTTTTATGTGGTTCTCCACCGCATCGGGCTTAAACAGGTATGACGGATATAAATTTAAAGTGTTTTTTCACAATCCGAGTGACAACTATTCATTACCGGATAATTGGGTCAGCAATGTACAGGAAGATATAAACGGACAGCTTTGGATCCATACGGCTGATGGATACGTAGTGTTCAATCCCGACAAAGAAAAATTCGAAAGGAGTCAGATTCTGTTAAATGAAATGGGCATAACAAACCCGGTCGATCTTATCTTTATCGATAAAGATAAAAATTTGTGGTGTTATGCAAATTCATTCGGATTTTACAAGTACCAGCCGGATACAGGCAAATCGGTATTCTTCCCTCAAAACGGGCAAACGGGACAATTAAGCAGCGGGATTATTACCGATATAAAAGAAGCGGAAGAGAGTTATCTGTTTGTTTTTCAATCCGGCCTTATTCAATATATGGACAAAAGCAGTTTACGGATCACTTATACAGACAACTACATTCAACAACAACAGAAAGGCAATGCCCATAATTATCAGGCCTTTGTCGACGCAGACAACGACGTATGGATCTATTCCGATATACCGCTTGGAACCTGGTTATACCATTCCCGGCAAAAAGAATGGAAGCATCTGGGATCAAAATACAGTGACTCTCCATTTTTATTGTCAAGTGACATGATCCAGGATATTATCCAGGATCCCAACGGGCTGATCTGGATGGCAACCGACCATGGGGGAATAGATATTATCGATAAAAAAACCAACACGTTGACAAATTTGCGGAACCTGCCTTACGACAAACGAAGCATTGCGCACAACAGCATTAATTGTATTTATCCCGACAATACAGGTATCATCTGGATCGGCACCTATAAAAACGGAATATCTTACTACAGCGAAAGTATTTACAAATTCGGCATTGAACATCTCAATTATTTCAAAAAGGTAGATAACTTCAAACCCGATGTAAATTCCATTATTAAAGATGACAAAGGAAGTATCTGGGTCGGCACAAATGGAAGCGGATTGGTCCGTTTAGATACCAGGGACGAATCGTATCCTATTTATAACCATTATTCATCCGGGAACTCTTCTTTGACTGATAACGTGATCGTCAGCCTGTGTGCTGCCAAAAACGGAAAGTTATGGATCGGCACCTACCTGTCGGGGATGGATTGCTTCGACGGAAAAGAGTTTATTCACTATCGCCATGATCCAAACGACCCGAACAGTCTTGCCAACGATAATGTCTGGGCTATTGTAGAGGACGGATCCGGAATGATCTGGATCGGGACATTGGGAAGCGGACTGCAAAAATTCAATCCAAATAACAGGCAATTCACCACATTTAATAACAGTACACAACAACAACTATCTTCGGAATATATATCCTCGCTTTTTTTGGGTAAAAACGATAAATTAATTCTCGGAACAGCCATCGGAATTACAATCTTCGATATACAAACCGAACATTCAGAGATCTTAATGGGCAACCGCAAAGGGAATCAGTCCTTTACCAATCTGAACGTGAATCAGGTGTATGAAGACAGCCGCGGACTTATTTGGGTGGGAACCCGGGAAGGGTTGAATATCTGGGATCCCAAACAGGATAAAATCACCCAATTGTATAAAAGCGACGGACTTACTGATAATGTAATCTCAGGAATTATTGAAGATAATCAGCATAATATGTGGATCACTACTTCTAACGGCGTATCCAATATCATTGTCCATACCGATTCAAAAACCGACGAATATCATCTTTCTTTTGTGAATTACAGTGAAGTGGATGGCCTGCAAAGCCACGAATTTAATTTACGTTCAGTATTCAAATCTTCCGATGGAGAAATTCTGCTTGGAGGAACCAACGGATTCAATATATTTAATCCGGAAAATATCCGCTATAATACTTCACAACCCAAAGTCCTTTTTACCGGATTGAAACTGTTCAATGAGGATGTTTTGGTCGGAGTGGAATATAACGGGAATAAGATCCTGTCGTCGGAGCTGAATCGGGTAAAAGAAGTCACCTTCAAATACGGACAAAATGTTTTTTCGGTCGAATTTTCCGCTATGAATTATGTGCTCCCTGAAAAAACAACCTATGCCTATATGTTGGAAGGATTCAATACAGATTGGTTATTAACCGACCATGGCGTCCACAGTGTTACTTACACCAATCTCACTCCGGGAAAATACACTCTTAGGGTAAAGGCCGCAAACAGTGACGGCTTTTGGAGTGAAGAATCCACAGCACTGCAAATCCGGATAAAACCTCCATTCTGGTTGTCTGCCGGTGCCTATATCTTCTATGCTTTTCTTCTGATCTCTATCCTGTTATTGGCCCGGTATATGATCATAAAAAACGAACAACAGAAGTTTAAAATGAAGCAAATAGAACTGGAAGCACAACGGAAACATGAAATGGATGAAATGAAACTTCGTTTCTTTACCAATGTCAGTCACGAATTGCGCACACCTCTGACATTGATTATATCTCCGTTGGAAAATATGATGAAGTCCGTTGCCGATGACCATCAAAAACACCAGCTTTCTTTGATACACAAAAATGCCATACGGCTGTTGAATATGGTGAACCAGTTACTGGATTTCAGAAAAAGCGATGTGAATGAACATTCCCTGAATTTATCCTATGGAGACATTATCTCGTTTTTGAAAAATTCTTTCACCTATTTCACCGAATATGCGGAAAAGAAGAATATCCGGTTGACCTTTTTCTCATCGGTAGATGAATTGAGAATGGTATTCGATGAAGACAAAATGAGGAAGATAATGATGAATCTTCTCTCCAATGCAATAAAATTTACCGAAAAAAACGGAACTGTGGATGTGTTGGTAAAACTTTTACCTAAAAACGGAGAGACCGATCCTGAACAAATAGAGATAAGAATAATAGACACTGGCATTGGGATAAAAGACGACGAGAAAAAGCGGATCTTTGAACGTTTTTATCAGGGAAAAACAAAAAACGAAGATTTTCCCGGAAGCGGTATCGGATTACACATCGTAAAAGAATTTGTTTCTATTTGTAAAGGAACCATTCATGTATACGACAACGCACCCAAAGGAAGTATGTTTATTCTTCAATTCCCGGTTGACAGGCTTAAATATATTGTTTCACAATCCGAAGTAACTAAAGAGGAACAGATAGAGAACCCGGGAGATGTGGTAAGTAACGGGGAAAACGACGAAGCCCCGGGAAGGAATGAAACGCGAATCCTTTTAGTGGACGATAACGATGATTTCCGCTATTTTATGAAAGATACGTTGAAAAAAGAATTTTCATTACTGGAGGCATCCAACGGAAAAGAAGCATGGGAAAAAATTCTTGAATCTTCTCCCGACATCATTATCAGCGATGTGATGATGCCCGAAATGGATGGATACGAACTGTGTGAAAAAGTAAAAAACGACGTACGCACATCCCATATTCCCCTCATTCTACTCACGGCACATACAGCCCAGGAACAGGAACTTCGGGGACTTGAGACAGGTGCCGACGATTATATTACAAAACCGTTTAATTTTGATATTTTATTGCTGAGGATTAATAAAATACTGGAGTTAAGATCCTATCGTCAGAACAGATTTAAAAATCAAATAGAAATTGAACCTGCAGAAATAACCATCACTCCGTTGGATGAAAAATTAATTAAGAATGCCATAAAATTGGTAGAGGATAATATTGACGACAGTGAGTTTTCGGTTGAGAGATTAAGTAAAGATCTGGGGATAAGCAGAGTACATCTTTACAAGAAGATGATGTCCGTCACCGGAAAAAGCCCCATTGAGTTTATCCGCATTATCCGTCTTAAACGGGCGGCTCAATTATTAAGGGAAAGCCAGCTAAATATCTCCGAAATAGCCTATCAGGTGGGTTTTAACAATCCCAAAAGTTTCAGTAAATACTTCAAAGAAGAGTTTGATATTTTACCCTCCCAATACCAAAATAACGCATCTTTATCCCCCAATAATAAACCCGAAACATCTTTGTAAACATTTAACATCCCTTACGGAAACAAAACACTCCCCTGTGTTATCAAAAGCAACAGCAACCGCTAACATAGAGAAAATGCCGGCATGTAAATTATGATTAATTTTACAAAAAATAATTATAATACATGGAGCGCATTTTTTGTATAGTATTTAGTATCCTCTTTTTTCTCTCCTGCTCAACAGCCGGTTTGGAAAAGACACAAAACGGAGTCATTATCCGTATTAATCAGGAAAACAGTTCCGGCGTGAAAACAATCCGGTTAAATGTGGTCAATGACAAGATTATTCATGTATCGGCAACTCCTGAAAAAAATTTCCCTAACGAGAGAAGTCTGATTATCCAATCCGGATTAAACATGTCGGATAAGTTCAGCGTGGAGGAGAAAGAGGATATTATCATCCTTTCCACCGATTCCTTGGATGTAACTATCCACAAGTCTACCGGTGAAATAGCATTTCTGAATAAAAAAGGAGAATACATTCTTCGGGAAAACAGCGGTGGAGGAAAAACATTTACACCTATAGAAGTAGAGAAAACAAAAGGATACACTGTTCATCAGTTGTTTGAATCACCTGATGACGAAGCTTTTTACGGCCTGGGACAGCATCAGTCCGACGACTTTAATTATAAAGGAAAAAACGAATCGCTGTTCCAATATAACACCAAAGTGTCTGTGCCTTTTGTCATCTCCAATAAAAATTATGGAATAGTATGGGATAATTATTCCCTGAGTAAATTCGGCGACGTGCGTGATTATGCAGACCTGGACCGGTTCAGCCTTTACGGAGCTGACGGGTCGGAAGGAGGACTCACAGCGGTATACTCGAAAAAAAACGATCCTTCAAAGACAATTGTACGTAAAGAAAACAGGCTCGATTACCAGTTTTTGCCTTTACTGAAAAATTTCCCCGAGAATTTTGACCTGAATCACTCCAACATTGTCTGGAGCGGAGAAATAGAAGCTCCCGAAAGCGGATTATACCGGTTTTTCCTCCATTATGCCGGTTACACCAAGGTATATATAAACAATGAACCGGTGGTGGAAGAGCGTTGGCGCACCGCATGGAATCCGAACAGCTATAAATTCGAATATAACTTCCGGGAAGGTGAGAGAGTGCCTATACGGATAGAATGGGAACCCGATGGCGGGGTATCCTATATTGCCTTAAAAGTGTTGAGTCCGGTTCCCGATGAAGAGCAGAATAAACTCTCGCTTTGGAGCGAGATGGGAAACGGCATCGATTACTATTTTGTGGCGGGGAACAGTATGGATGACGTCATCAGCGGCTACAGGACCCTGACCGGAAAATCGCAGATCATGCCAAAATGGGCGATGGGGTTCTGGCAAAGCCGGGAACGTTACAAAACCCAGGACGAATTACTGGAAACCCTTGCTGAATTCAGAAAACGAGAAATCCCCATTGATAATATCGTACAGGATTGGAGCTATTGGCCGGAAGCGGAATGGGGAAGCCACAAGTTCGATAAGGAGCGATTCCCTGATCCAAAAGGGATGGTCGACAAAATACATGAAATGAACGCACGGATCATGATCTCTGTATGGCCCAAATTTTATATGAATACCGACCATTATAAAGAATTCGACAAAAACGGGTGGATGTATCAACAGGCAGTAAAAGACAGTATCCGTGATTGGATCGGACAAGGCTATATCGGCTCATTCTATGACGCATATGCCGAAGGTGCACGCAAACTATTCTGGAAACAGCTCGAAGAAAACTTATATTCATTGGGTATCGATGCCTGGTGGATGGATGCTTCCGAACCGAACATCCAGGATAATACCGACATGGATTACCGGAAGAAGCTGTGCGGCCCCACTGCCCTCGGCCCTTCCACAAAATACTTCAACGCCTATTCGCTGGTAAACGCCGAAGCCATTTATGACGGACAACGGAGTGTAAACCCGGATGACCGTGTATTTTTATTGACACGCTCCGGTTTTACCGGCATCCAGCGCTATTCAACCGCGGTCTGGAGCGGGGATATCGGTACCCGCTGGGAAGACATGAAAGCGCAGATCTCGGCCGGGCTCAATTTTGCTTTATCCGGCATACCATACTGGACAATGGACATCGGTGGATTTTGTGTGGAAAAAAGATATGAGCAGGCACAGCATTACTACAATGCTACAGGGATTGAAAATGAGGATTTGAAAGAATGGCGTGAATTAAATGCCCGCTGGTCGCAATTCGGAGCTTTTGTCCCGTTATTCAGGTCTCATGGGCAATTCCCTTACAGAGAGGTGTTTAATATTGCTCCAGAAGACCATCCCGCCTATCAATCCATGGTCTATTACAATAAACTCCGATATCGTTTGATGCCCTATATCTATTCATTGGCTGGAATGACTTATTTCAACGATTACACCATCATGCGCGCATTGGTCATGGATCACGGCAAAGATCCGGAAGTAAATGATATCGGCGACCAGTATATGTTCGGGGATATGTTGATGGTTTGCCCTGTGTATGAATATAAGGCAACCGGACGGACGGTTTATTTTCCTGCCACCACCGGTTGGTACGATTTCTATACGGGAAAATTCATTGATGGGGGACAAAAACAACGGGTGGATGCACCGTATAGCCGTATACCGCTGTTCGTGAAAGAAGGGGCTATTATCCCGTTCGGCCCTGAAATCCAGTATTCCGATGAGAAAAAGCCTGAACATATCACATTGTATGTATTCGCAGGTAAGAATGGAACTTTTTCGCTTTATGAGGACGAAGGCGTGAATTACAACTATGAAAAAGGAGCATATGCGATCATCAGATTTAATTACGATGATGCAACCAAAACGCTCGTAATAGGTGACAGGGAAGGATCGTTTGAAGGAATGCTGCAGGAACGCAGGTTCAATGTAGTCTATGTCGATAAAAACAGACCGCAGGCCGTAGACCCCGATGCAAAAGGCATTGAAGTCGTTTATACGGGTGCGGCACAAAAGATACCTTTAGAAAAATGAAAAACGCTATTGCCATACTATTATTGCTCGGCGTTGTTTTTACCGGATTCAATGCCTGCCGGAATGTCGACCGGAACCCTCGCAAAACAGAAAGTTTCAACGATGGTTGGCGTTTTTACCTGGGAGATATTCCTGAAGCAGGCAGTGTGGCATTTGATGATAACGGTTGGAGGGAACTGGAGCTGCCCCACGATTGGGCGATTGAAGGTGATTTCAGTGAAGATCACCCTTCCGGAAGCGGGGGTGGAGCCCTGCCCGGCGGGATCGGTTGGTACCGGAAATCATTTTTCCTCGATCAATCCTATGAAGGGAAAAAGGTATTTATTGACTTCGACGGTGTCTATATGAATTCCGATGTATGGATCAACGGCATCCATCTCGGACACCGGCCGTTCGGCTACATATCGTTCCGGTATGACCTCACTCCCCATTTGAAATTTGATACGGAAAATGTCATAGCGGTACGGGTGGACAACAGTGAGCAACCCAATTCCCGTTGGTATTCGGGATGCGGTATTTACAGGAATGTATGGCTGACCAGCGTTGATCCGGTGTATGTTGATCTGTGGGGAGTATATGTAACGACGCCGGAGATTACAGAAGATAATGCCGTTGTGAATGTAAAAACAACCGTCAAAAACGAAATGCCGCAAGAGGTGAACGTAAAAACGGAAACATCGATCGTGGACGGATCGGGGAAGCAGGTCGCTTCGGCTTCGGTCTCCGGCACACTGGCTGCCGGCTCTTCCAAAGAGATCGAACAGGATCTCTCCGTGCGGGAGCCGGTATTATGGACACTTGAAAATCCCTGTTTGTACGAGGTAGTCACCCGTATTTTCGTGGACGACAAACAGACCGATGAATATGTAACCCCGCTCGGGATCCGCTATTTCACGTTCGACGCGGAAAAAGGATTCTTCCTTAACGGTGAATCGACGAAGATAAAAGGAGTCTGCCTGCATCACGATCTGGGTTGCCTCGGTGCGGCCGTCAACACAAGGGCCATTGAACGGCAGCTCGAGATACTCAGGGAGATGGGTGTGAACGGTATTCGTACTGCGCATAATCCTCCTGCACCGGAACTACTACGGTTATGCGACCAGATGGGATTTATCGTGATGAACGAGACGTTCGACATGTGGCGTAAACAAAAAACCACCTACGATTACTCGCGCTACTTTAACGAATGGCACGAAAGAGACCTCACTGACCATATTCTCCGCGACCGCAACCATCCTTCGGTATTTATGTGGAGTATCGGCAACGAAGTGCTTGAGCAATGGACCCATGCCGAAGCCGATACACTCGATATTCAGCAGGCTAATCTCCTGTTGAACCTTAAACGCGATGAAACGGCACTGGCGGGGACAGATGGGGAGACGATGAGTGTGAATGCTCTCCTGACAAAAAAACTGGCGGATATCGTAAAAAGTTTGGATCCGACCCGACCCGTGACAACCGGAAACAATGAAACCAATCCGGCCAATCACCTCTTCAGATCGGGAGCGCTCGACCTGATCGGATTCAATTATCATGGATATGACTATAAGAACGTGCCGGAGAACTTCCCGGGAAAACCGTTCATTGCAGCGGAAACCACTTCGGGACTGATGACCCGCGGTTATTACCGGATGCCGAGTGACTCCATGTATATCTGGCCGGTACGTTGGGATATCCCGTTTACCGATCCGTCGTACGCCTGTTCCTCCTACGATAATTGCCACGTCCCCTGGGGCTGCACGCACGAGCAGGCATGGAATGACGTGAAAAACAGCGATTTCATCAGTGGAATGTATATCTGGACAGGTTTTGACTATCTCGGCGAACCGACCCCTTTCTGGTTTCCTGCACGGAGTTCTTATTTTGGCATTGTGGATCTGGCGGGGTTCCCGAAAGATGTCTATTACATGTATCAGTCGGAGTGGACCGATAAAGAGGTATTGCATGTTTTCCCCCACTGGAACTGGCAATTGGGAGAGATTGTGGATGTCTGGGCCTATTACAACAAGGCCGATGAAGTGGAGTTATTTTTGAACGGCGTCTCTCAGGGCATCAAAAGAAAAGAGGGCGACAAGCACCATGTCTTTTGGCGACTGGCTTATGAAACCGGCACAATAAAAGTGATTTCCAGGAAAAATGGAAAAGAGGTATTATCGAAAGAAATAAAAACGGCCGGAGAACCGTCGCAGATCCGTTTAACGCCTGACAGGCGTGTGATCAGGGGCGACGGACAAGATCTTAGTTTTATTACAGTGGAAGTTTTGGACAAAGAGGGCACTATCTGCCCTAATGCAGAGAACCTGATCCGTTTCAACGTCTCGGGGAATGGTAGAATAGCCGGTGTGGACAATGGCAATCCGACAAGTATGGAACGCTTTAAAGCATCGGAACGGAAAGCATTTTATGGAAAATGCCTGGTGGTTGTAAAAGGTGAAAAGAGGAAAGGAGTGATCCATCTGACGGCCGAATCGGATGGATTAATGAAAGACGCGATTGAAATTGAAGTAATGAAGTAGAGCCGGAAACCGACCGGATTTAGTCTAATACATTGAACTATTTCGTTAAGCGAACACAGAGGCAAAACAAGTTTTACCCCTGTTGAGCGTGGAAATAGTATAATACATCGAATATTAAATAATTAATTTAGCAAGTATGATAAACATGAATCGTCAACGAAGTGTAAATAATCGTTATTTATACTGTTTTTTAATCGGGATGTCACTGATCTTGTTAAAACCGGTGACCCTAAATGCAGGACCTTTACAAAATAATACCGTTACGGGTACAGTGGTCTCGGCAACAGATGGTGAACCACTGGTCGGAGTAAGTATTTTTGTGAAAGGGACCAGTAACGGTACAGTAACCGATATTGATGGAAACTATTCGATCAACGTAAATGCAGGACAAACGCTTGTCTTTTCTTACATCGGATTTATTTCCCAGGAAATGATCGTACGTGAAAAAGTGATAAATGTAAGCTTAGTGGAAGATACCGAAGTACTCGATGAATTAATTGTAATCGGTTATGGTGTACAGCGAAAGAAGTTATCCACCGGAGCGACTGTACAGGTAAAAGGAGATGACCTGGCCAAGCTGAATACGATTAGTCCCTTACAAGCGCTGCAAGGGAGGACTCCCGGGGTGAATATCTCCTCCACATCCGGACAACCCGGATCGGATATGAAGGTAGTGATCCGCGGTCTCGGAACCATCGGCAATTCCGGTCCGCTCTATATTATCGATGGGATCGAAGGCGATATTTCTGTGTTAAATGCCTCCGATATCCAATCTATCGATGTATTGAAAGATGCCGCATCGGCGGCCATTTACGGGGCACAGGCAGCCAATGGCGTGGTATTGGTCACCACCCGGCAGGGAGCCAAAGGCAGGGGTGTAGTATCGTTCGATGCCTATTCCGGCGTACAGCAGGTGGCCCGTACTACTAAGTTGCTGAATGCACACCAATACAAGACCATCATGAACGAGCAGTCGGTAAACTCGGGCGGTTCGGTGATTGATTTCGATTCAATGGATGGCCTTGCCGATACGAACTGGATCGAGCGGATGTTTAAAGATAACGCGAAAACCCAGAACTATACGTTGAACGTGAATGGAGGATCGGAAACATCAGTATACTCCATCTCGCTGAATTATACGGCGCAGGAAGGCATTGTCGGGGGAAAAGATGTTTCGAACTACGAACGTTACGGGTTCCGCATCAATAGCGAACATTCGTTGTATCAGAATATATTGAAGGTCGGCCAACATCTTAACTTCAATTATATAATGAATAACGGGATCAACGTGGGAAACCAATACAACAACACCTTGCGTGGTGCGTTTGCCACATCTCCACTGTCGCCTGTCTACAGTGATAACAATCCGCATGGCAGCCCCTACAACGACACTACGGATTCTCCATGGTACAATGGCGATGGTAATCCCTACGGATCGATGATGACAAACTCCAACAATAAGAATGACGGACAAAAACTGATGGCCGATATATATGCCGAATTGGAACCGGTCAAAAACCTGAAATTACGCAGCGTGTTCGGTATCAATTATTATGCAACCGAGTACCGTAGCTATACTCCCATATACCGTTTCTCGGTCTACAATTACAACGAAGACCATACGACCACCTCCCAGAGTATGAGCAAAGGCCATTCCCTGACATGGACGAATACAGCAGGCTATGACTTTAAGGTTGCCGACGATCATTCGTTCAATGCGCTGGTCGGTATGGAATCCGTTCGTTATCAGGGTACATACCTGAATGCATCGAACTGGAACCTGTTGTCGCAGTTCAACGATTTCTCCCACGCCTATCTCGACAATACGACAGGACAGGCACATCTCGACAGTGACGGGAATGTCGTGGAAACCCGTAATGTGGGCGGTGGCCCTGAATATGTTACCCGTCGCGCGTCGTACTTTGGCCGTATAGGTTATAATTACCTGGAGAAATATATGTTCAACACCACCCTTCGCATCGATGGTTCTTCCAAATTTGCCAAAGGGCACCGTTGGGGATATTTCCCTTCGTTCTCGGCCGGATGGGTCATTACTAACGAAGAATTCATGAACGGTATTGCAGACAATGGTGTCCTTGATTTTCTGAAACTGCGTGCAAGCTGGGGACAGGTAGGTAACCAGGATATCGCCAACAACCAGTACTCCGCACCTGTCAATACATCCACAGGCTATAATGCCGATAATCCCGCGGCATATTATCCTTTCGGGACAAATAAGGTAAATGTGCCGGGTGCGTATCCCAGCCGCTTGTCGAATGAAAATATCAAATGGGAAACGTCGGAACAGTTCAACGTGGGGATCGATGCTTATTTCCTGAGAAACCGGCTGGATGTAAATGCCGATTTCTATATCAAAACAACCAAAGACTGGCTGGTAGAGGCTCCCATCCTTGCCACCGCAGGTACGGGCGCACCCTACATCAACGGAGGTGACGTGAAAAACACAGGGGTAGAGCTTGCTTTCAACTGGAGAGACCGTATCGGGCAATTCAATTATAATATCGGCGTCAATGGTGCATATAACCGGAACAGGGTAGGAAACATTCCTACCGAAGACGGCATTATTCACGGTGCAATAAATATGCTTTACGACAACTCCGAAGAATTTTACCGCGCCCAGAACGGATATGCCATCGGTTACTTCTGGGGGTATAAAACAGCCGGTTTGTTTCAGAGTGAGGAAGATATAGCCGCTTGGAGAGATGCCGGAAATGGTATTTTACAGACGAATGTACAACCGGGGGATGTGAAATATGTAGATCTCAACCACGACGGAAAAATAGATTCGGAAGATAAAACAGACCTGGGTAACGGCATGCCTGATTTTACGTTCGGATTGAACGTCGGGTTCGATTACAAAGGATTCGATTTTAGTTTGAGTGCCAACGGAGTGATGGGTAATAAGATCGTACAATCGTATCGCAATCACGCCAATAAACAGGCAAACTATACAACGGCCATCCTGCAACGTTGGACAGGAGAAGGAACTTCCAACAGGATACCTCGTGTAACGGAAACAAATATAAACTGGCAATTTTCAGATCTTTATCTGCAAGATGGAGATTTCCTGCGTATCAATAACATCACGGTAGGATATGATTTCAAAAAACTTGTGGATTGGAAATTCCTGAGCCAGTGCCGTCTCTACGCATCAGTGCAAAATGCGTTTACATTTACCAAATATGACGGTATGGATCCGGAAATTGGATATGGCACCGAAAATTGGGTCTCTGGTATCGATCTGGGATATTATCCCCGTCCGAGAACATTCTTATTGGGTATAAATCTTAAATTCTGATTGATAAATAACAACAAACGATTATGAATATGAATAAGTATACACATAATATATTAATTATTTTAGGAGTTAGTCTCGGGTTATTCTCCTGCACCGACAGCTTTCTTGATACGGAGTCAATGACTGAAATTAACGAGGAAAACTTCTATAAAACAATTGCCGATGCCGAAATGGCACTGGTGGGATGCTACGACGGATTCCAGCGGACTTCATCCAATGGTAACCTTGCATTTTATGTGGTTTCGGAAGTTCTGTCCGACAATTGTTTCGGAGGAACCGGACATACCGACGGGCGTGCGTATCAGGCACTGGATCGTTTCGATATTTCCCAATCGTCATCCGACAATAACCTGTTCAACGGAACATGGAGCGATTACTATGCCGGTATTTTCCGCTGCAACAAATTATTACAAAAACTGGATGGGATCGATTTCAGCAGCGATCCCGCAGCCCGTCCCCGTATCGAAGGGGAGACCCGTTTCCTGCGGGCCTTGATGTATTTCGATATGGTACGTTTGTTCGAGCGCATACCCTTACTGACCGAACCGACAACGGAAAATCTTCCGCAAGCTGATCCCGCAGATACCTATAAATTAATTGTGGAAGATCTTGTTTTTGCGGCCGGAAATATTCCTGCCAACGCATATCCTAAAGCTGATGCCGCCAACAATGACGGCCGTGTGACTAGCTATGCCGCTAAATCCCTTCTGGCCCGTGTGTATTTATTCTATACGGGATACTACGGCGCCGATGACCTCGGCGTTACCAGGGCCGCGGTATTGCAAGGCCTTGAGGATGTGATCAGCAGCGGTGAATTCGGGCTGATCGAAGAGTACCATACATTGTGGCCGGCGGCCAGCTATGTGGCGGATGTGGATAACAACACCCTCGACAAATCGGCGTATGCCGGAATGGGCAACAGGGAAACCGTTTTCGCCGAGAAATTCAATAATACTTCCAACTACAACGGCGATGTGGACGGTAACCGCTGGCTGGTGATGATGGGCATGCGCAATACCAACTGGTCGCCTTACGGGAAAGGCTGGGGGGCTTGCACGGTGAATCCTGCGCTTGTAAATGCCTTCAGCAACGACGATAAACGTAAGGTCGCTTCCCTGATCGACATCGTGGGAGAGGGCATCGAAAGTTCGTTTGATCTGAGAGACCAACGCGAATATACCGGTTATTCCGTGAAGAAATATACGCCGACCGCTCTTCCCGACGGGACATCCGATACAGGGGGCGAAAAAGATTTCCAGATCTCCCAGGATCAGGATTATGTGATTATCCGCTATGCCGACGTCTTGCTGATGGCTGCCGAACTGGGCTCGTCCAACGCGCAGTCGTACTACGACCAGGTACGCCAACGTGCAGGATTGTCTGTCAGACCTGTATCGCAAGCGAATATAATGGAGGAACGCCGCTTTGAATTTGCTTTTGAAGGTATCCGCTACTGGGATCTTCTTCGCCAGGGGCTGGATACGGCGGCAACGGCTATTGCCCAGACACAAAGCGTAACCAGTGGAGGAAGCGACGACCAGGTAGTGATTACTGCCGATAATATAAAGAAGACCAGGGGGTTTATGCAGATACCTAACACCCAGATAACCCTCTCGAATGGCGTACTTACCCAAAATGCAGGTTGGAATTAATCTTAAAACGAATTGATTATGAATAAATTAGTAAAATTATTCGCATTGTTTGCATGCATCGCCATGATGCTTGCATCGTGCGCCCCCGAAAATTACGATCTGGGAGCGATAGATGTGAAGTCCGAAGACCTTGTGGAAGGAATTGCATTCAAAATAGAACACGATGCCTCCAACCCCAATATCGTCTATCTGACCAGCCTGATGGATAGCAAATATACTCCATTGTGGAGCCATCCCCAAGGGCGTAGCCAAAAACAGAAGGTGACATTGAAGATTGCTTTTCCGGGCACATATCAAGTTACCTTCGGAGTGGAAACACGGGGAGGAATAGTCTATGGCGAGTCTGCCAGTTTTACCATTGACGAATTCTATGCCGAGTTTGTAAGTGACGAACTTTGGACATTGCTCTCGGGAGGCGTAGGAAACGCTAAAACATGGTATCTCGACCTCGATGCCGATGGTGTGAGCCGTTACTTCTTAGGCCCGTTGTACTTCTATGGTACGGACGATAGTTGGGAAACCGTAACCAACGGTGTTACGTTGCCTGAAGGCAGCGACTCCTGGAGCTGGCAGGCCGACTGGCCGGGCAATAGCTGGATGATGAATGCTGCCGACTTCGGTTCAATGACATTCGACCTGATAGACGGAGCCAATGTGGTCGTAGAACATAAAACGATCCCGGCCAGAGGAACAGAGACAGGGACATACATGCTTGATGTGGATGAGCATACCATGCGAATGACAGATGCTTCGCCTTTACACGATATCAATCGAGACGGGGTGGTTATAGATTGGGGCGATATCAAGATAATGTCACTTACAGAAAATACATTGCAATTGGCTGTATTACGCGATCCCGTCCTGTCGGGTGAAGGTGCGTGCTTGCTGGTTTATAATTTCATCAGCAAGGAATATTACGACAACTGGACTCCGGGCGAGGAAGAAGAGCCCGAACCATCGCTTCCCGATAACTGGATGGACGACGTATCCCAAACCGTTAACAAAACCGTCGTTTGGAAATTATCAGAAAGTAATCCGCTGGATTGGTGTAACTTAGACGGAACACGGATGAACGGATGGAATAACCCCGGAGATTATCCTGATTGGTTGGGAACCCCCGATCCGGCCGTATACGGAGATTTCAGCCTGACGCTGAATTCCGAGGATATGGAAGCAACTTTCAAGTTGCCTGACGGAACGGAATTAACAATGAACTATTCGCTGGACGACAAAGGAATCTATACATTCGAAGAAACAGTCCCCGATTTTCCGGTTATCAGTTGGGCTTCTTTCCACCTTGATACCGACCGTCAATTACGTATTATGAGTATAGAGAAAGACGTCTCGGGGAATGTTTCGGGGATATGGCTGGGTGCCCGCGACCCGGAAAAGCCGGAATATATGGCCTATCACCTGATCCCCTCGGCAGGCAGTACGATTACTGATCCGTTGAAAGCATGGAAAAATGCCTTTGCAGGAAAAACGTTCAAACCCGATGTTTACTGGTTTGTAGACTGGGTAGGCGGCGCTCCGGGTTTTTCAGGAGGATGGACAAGTCCTTCCACTTTCGGGGATGATTATACTTCCAACGGCTGGGTATGGGATGCCAATGTGAGAGCAGTTGCCGAGAGCGCTACCCTCAGGTTCGAACTAAACGGTGATAAGCTTAATGTAACGTTGAATCAAATAAAAGAGGGAGTTGATTATTCTGCGACAGGTGATGTTACCATCAATGCTGCTGATAATATATTGAATATAAGCATACCATTAGTAGATTATGCCGGGACTGCAGCTTCCTGGTTGGGAACAGTGAATGATAAATCTCCTACGGGAAACTCTTCCGACTGGTACTTTGTTTCTCACGGAGGATCCAATTTATCGAACATCGATACGCAAGGCTTCTGGTTGGGACGTTACACCTCTTCCGTTGCCGCAGGAGATGATAATGATGAAGTTTTGATCTTCCATTACGTATTGGCGGAATAAGAACAGATAGATAAAGGGTCCGGAAAATAATAGGCTGTTTTCCGGATCTGAATAAATTCTCAGGAAGAAAATGAAAAAAATTGTACAACTATTGTTATTGGGCCTGTACTTATTGACTACAGTTTATGCCTGTTCGACCGATGACGACACGCCCGCACCCGAACTGGAGGTTTCGACCGAAAGCATTACCCTGCCGGCCGACGGCGCAGAGAAAGGAATGCACATCAAGACCAATGTAAACTGGACGATTACCAGTTCCGAATCGTGGTGCACGGTGAGCCCTTCATCAGGCACAGGTACAGGTACGATAAAACTGATGATAGCAGCAACGCCCAATACGACGGATGACAATCGGAGCGCCCTGCTCACCGTTACAGCCGGAAACCTGACAAAACAAATCAATGTAATGCAGTCCTTTAGCGAAAAACTAATAATTACTCAAAAAGAGTATGCGATAAGTGCTGCTGGTGGCACCGTTACCGTCGATCTGCAGGCAACAGGAGAGGTGAACGTTGCGACCGGTACCGGCTGGATCATACTCCGGAACGCCACAAAAGGGTTGACAAGCAACTCCGTGACATTCGACATAACGGCTAATGGAAATATCTTCAATCGCGAAGGTACCATTACTTTTACTCTCGGCGAACTGTCGGAAACGGTGATCGTAGTTCAGGAGGCAACCCCTCTTACCATCGCTGCCGACAAAACCGGCATGGACGATAACGCTTCGGCACTGGCTGCAAAAATGGGAATAGGTTGGAACCTGGGCAATACACTCGAGGCGACCGACGGGACCGTCGCCGGAGAAACTTCGTGGGGTAATCCCAAAGCCAGCCAGACATTGATAGACGCTGTCAAAGCCGCAGGATTCAATACCATACGCATACCATGCGCGTGGAATGCCTATATTGAGGACCAGAATACATTTAAAATCAAGGATTCATGGCTGGAACGGGTGAAAGAGGTAGTCGACTATTGTGTGAACGCCGGCATGTACGCTATCATCAATATCCACTGGGACGGAGGCTGGCTGGAACAGAATCCGACTTATGACAAACAGGAAGAAGTAAACAGAAAACAAAAGGCCCTCTGGGAACAGATTGCCGTTTATTTCCGCGACTATGGCGAACACCTGCTTTTTGCCGGAACAAACGAGGTGCATGCAAATTACAATACTCCTTCGGCAGAGAATATAGAAGTACAGGAATCGTACAACCAGACATTCGTAGATGCGGTACGTTCTACCGGCGGTAGGAATACATGGCGGAACATCATTGTACAATCATACAATACCAATATACAGTATGCCATAGATTATATGACAATGCCTGTTGATCCTACTCCAAACCGTATAATGGCGGAAGTGCATTATTACGATCCTTATGAATTCACTTTACAGGAAACAAATACCGTTTTCCTGTGGGGAAAAGATTTCAAAGGAATGGCAGGAACTGCAACATGGGGGCTGGAAGACTGGACGGATACACAGTTTAACAAGATGAAAACAAATTTTGGAGACAAGGGTATCCCTGTTATTCTGGGAGAGTATGGTGTTATATTAAGAGCATCCCTCAGTGCGACGGATTATGCAAACCATATCAAAGCCCGCAATTATTATTTGAATTACATAACCAAAAGTGCGATAGAAAACGGCATAATCCCGGTCTACTGGGATAATGGCCCCACAGGGGACAAAACCATGGGCTTATTCAACCGATCAACAGGAGAACAGGTGCATTCCGATGCAATAACGGCAATTATAAATGCCGGTGACAGGTGAATTTATTTTGACAAGCAAACCGGGTGGTTTCTTCACAGAGACCACCCGGCTATTGGAAAATCAAAAAGTCATATAAGAAATAGAACTAATTAAGTTGTGGTTTCGATATTTAATAGTATTCATTCGATGATATTACAGGTGTAAGTGTCCGGGCGGTTTTTTCCGCAACCGGTTGGTTATACCTGTAAACCAAGTCGTATGTTGTTTCTCCGTTCCATCCTTTCACTTTAATGGAAAGGTTTACAGAGTCGGCGTTATCATCCCTGAAGGGTTTCAGATCGAAACAAACAAAACCTTCATATAATTTTGTCTGTGTACTCTCATAAGCATTGTGACGGAACTCCAGATCAATTGCGTCGGGTGATGATCCTTCTGAAAGTGTATTCTCTACAAGGTTGATCAGGTGCGGTTTTACACCACCATAATTGAACAAAAACGATACATTCAGATAATCACCCCCTACCCATATATCCTTGATCCTTACCGGGTCGTTGCCTATGCTGTCTTCGTTCTCCGCATTCAACTCAATTGGTTGCTTTGTAAGGATATTCCAGATATCGTTTACTTTGATGTCATAATCGTATGTTGTTCCCGGGCTGTCCCAAAGAATAGTATAATTAAGAAAGACACGCTGGTTGTCCTTCGGGGTATATCTTATATTACTGGCCGCAGGCCATAGGCGTTTGCCATTGTCCAATAAGAATGAATAGTTGTTTTCGCCTTCCGGTACGACTGTGGCTATACTGATGTAAATATCTCCCAATGATCTTCCATTATCGTCACAGGAGGGAATAGCCAGTAAAAACCCCATCAAAAGGATACTGATTTTTAATACTGATTTCTTCATGCAACTATATTCTATTTTGTTTTCTTTTCTTTATTATAACAGATGCATAAAAAGAGAAAACGCTGCATGAAGAAACAGGGAAATTTCGATATTTAACATTGTTTAAGTTATCTCGCCCAATTAGAGCTATTATTTCTTTACAATACTTTCGGTAAGTATATTTGAACAATATGTACGACTAAAAGGATTAAAAAGGACGGATGATTTAGTCGTAATCACATAACTTGTGAAACTTGAGTTTCTTTATAGAATATCTTTTGAATAAAGTTTTTTGATCAGGTCGGGTCTGCCTATGCGTTTAAGTCTTTTGATTACCGATTGTCTCTGTTTAGGATCATACCAAAAGAAAAATTGACGTTGCTCATTTTTTTCCTCTTTGGTTTTAGCCGTATATACTGGTTGCAATGTATAAGGATGATAACCGGTGTAATAGATTTCGGTAGCCAGTGTCATGGGAGAAGGAGTGAAGTCCTGTATCTGTTCCAGCTTGAAGTTCAGTTTCTTTGTGATAACGGCCAGTTCGGCCATATCTTCCTCTCTGCATCCCGGATGTGATGAGATGAAGTAAGGAATCAATTGTTGATTCAGTGAATGTTTTTTATTCACTTCATCGAAGATTTGTTTGAACCGGTCGAAATAACCGAAAGAAGGTTTCCGCATTATTTTCAGGGTATCATCCGATGTGTGTTCGGGAGCCACTTTCAATCTGCCTGAGACATGATTCCTGATCAGTTCGCCGAGGTATATCCGGTGCGATTCAGTGGTTTTCTCATCGTTGCTCTCCTGCAACAGTATATCGTAGCGGATGCCGCTTCCGATAAATGATTTCTTTATTCCCGGCAATGCATCCACCGCCCTGTATATCTCTATCAGGTCGGAATGATCGGTATTCAGGTTAAAACAGACCTTCGGGAAGATGCAGGAGGGTTTTTTACACTTTTCGCAAATAGAGAGATCCTTCCCTTGCATCCGGTACATATTAGCAGAGGGGCCTCCCAGATCACTGATATATCCTTTGAAGTCGGGCATCTGGGTGATTTTCTCCACTTCATCCAAAATAGATTGTTTGGAGCGTGAAGCAATGAATTTCCCCTGGTGTGCAGAGATAGTGCAGAAAGCACATCCCCCGAAACATCCTCTATGGAGATTGACCGAGAATTTGATCATCTCATAAGCCGGGATATGCTTGCCCTTGTATTTTGGATGGGGTAACCGGGTATAAGGAAGGTCGAACGAGGCGTCAATCTCTTCCTCTCCCATCGGGGGATAGGGGGGATTGACGACAAGCGTTCTACCATCTACCTTTTGAAGAATGCGTGCAGCACGGAGCCGGTTGGATTGTTCCTCTACCACACGGAAATTTTTAGCCTGTTTCAATTTATCTTTCGCACACTCCTCATGCGAAAAAAGGGAGATTTCTTCATTGAACGGATTTTCTGGAGCTTCAGTGCATAGAAAGGCGGTTTGCGGAATATCATTGATCTTCTGGATGGATTTTCCGCTGTGGATCTCACGTATCAGTTGTTTCAGGGGGAGTTCCCCCATTCCGTATATCAGCAGGTCGGCTTTTGCATCTGCCAGGATGCTTTTGTGGAGTTTATCATCCCAATAATCGTAATGGGTGACCCGGCGCAGTGAAGCTTCCACTCCGCCGATTACGACCGGTATGTCAGGATAGAGTTCTTTCAGGATGCGGGAATAGACAGTTACTGCCCTGTCGGGGCGCATATCGGCCCGGCCGTCAGGGGTGTAAGCATCCTGTGATCGGAGCCTTTTATTGGCTGTGTAATGATTGATCATTGAATCCATTACGCCGGCGGTCACTGCAAAGAAGAGGCGGGGAGTACCCAGTTTCTTGAAATCACGTAAATCGTCCCGCCAGTTGGGTTGTGGTACAATCGCCACACGTAAGCCCTGGCTTTCGAGCAGGCGGCCAATTACTGCTGTGCCAAAAGAGGGGTGATCGATATAGGCATCACCGGAGAAAAGGATCACATCCAGGGTATCCCATCCACGAAGATCCAATTCTTTTTTAGTGGTAGGTAACCAGTCTGTGGGTTGGTAGGATCGGTTGTTAATCGGATCAACCATCGTTAGCCTGTTTTTGCCCTGCATCCAGTAATACCGCTCTCTCTACTGCCAGGTGGATATTGGAACAGATATTCTCACTCCCGATGATCTGTGGAATATCTGACTTTTCGATACTTTCGCGTACGTTCTCTTTTACTCCTGAAAGAATGATTTGTATCTTCTCTTTCTTTGACCGTCTACACAACATTTCGAGGTTGTTCAATCCGGTTGAGTCGATGAAAGGCACCATTCGCATACGGATAATCCGAATACGTGGATGATCCCCCAATTCCCGTGTTATCTCATCGAATTTACTGGCTACTCCAAAAAAGAAAGGCCCTTCAATTTCATAGACTTCCACACCATCGGGCAGATGAAGTACTTCTTCCTGAGTGTCGGCAGATTGGGATTCCATCTCTTTTGCCAGATCAATACTTCCGGTAGTACGGGATATCTGGATACTTTCATTCATTCTCTTGAGAAAGCCGAAAATCGCAAGCATCAAACCGACTCCTATGGCGATGGTCAGATCGAAAATAACAGTAAGCAAAAAGGTGGTCATCAGAATACCCATAGTCGATTTCGACTGTCTGGTGAGTAATACGAATGTACGCCACTCACTCATGTTATATGCTACAACCACCAATACCCCTGCAAGGCAAGCCATGGGGATATGCCGGGTAAGATCACCCAGGAACAGGACTATCAACAGGAGTACCACGGCGTGGATAATTCCCGCGACAGGTGTCCTTCCGCCATTGTTGATGTTGGTCATTGTGCGTGCAATGGCTCCGGTAGCCGGGATACCTCCAAAAAATGGGGTGATGATATTGGCAGCACCCTGTGCCACCAGTTCCATATTCGAATTGTGCTTGTGTCCGGTTGCTCCATCCGCTACCGTAGCCGATAATAGTGATTCGATAGCTCCCAGCATGGCAATGGTAAATGCGGCAGGGGACAGCAAACGGATGCTTTCGAGGCTTAGCGGTATTTGTTCCATATCAGGCAACTGGTTGTTGATGATAAACCTGTCGCCAATAGTCTCTATGGTTGTAATGCCTCCGTAGGTTTTCATCAGGTAAGCCGCCAAAGTCATTACGACAAGTGCTACCAGTGAGCCCGGCACCTTTCTTGATATTTTTGGGGTGAATATGATAATGACTACGCTTATCATAGCGATGAGTGCAGCCCACCAATTGATCGAGCCGAAATGCTGGAGGTAGACACCCCATTTTTCAATGAAGCCGGACGGCAATGCTGGAGTGGTAAGTCCGAAAAAATCTTTTATCTGTGTGGAGAAGATGGTCAGGGCGATACCACTTGTGAAGCCGATAACAATGGGATAGGGGATAAATTTGATGACTGCTCCCAGTTTCAGGAAACCCATTGCCAAAAGCATTATGCCGGCCAGTACGGTCGCAATGGCAAGGCCTTGCACTCCGTATTGCTCTACAATACCATAGACAATTACGATAAAGGCGCCGGTAGGACCACCGATCTGAACTTTACTGCCACCCAGGAATGAAATGATGAATCCGGCGATTATGGCTGTATAGATCCCCTTCTCCGGCGCAACTCCTGATGCAATCCCAAAAGCAATGGCCAGTGGCAATGCTACCACTCCCACAATTAATCCTGACATCAGGTCGGCAAAGAATTTCTCTTTGTTATAGGTTTTTAATGATTGAAAAAGTACAGGTTGAAAATCCTGCAAGAAATTTATCCTCATGAAAATAACGTGAATAATGTACCCGGGTGCCTAAGTGCCCGGAAAAATGACAGTACAAAGGTAACAAATTAATCCCGATTTGTCAGGACAGGAGGTGGTAATTTGGTTTCGCCTGAATATCAATACATTCTACACCGCTCCCTGTTCCACAAGGACGCAGACACGCTCTGTTACACGGTCTTCTCCAAAGGGGTTGTACCTGGTCTTGAGGCTATTACCGAACATTCCGGCAAACAGGTTGTAGGACCACGCTTTAAAACTACCCATAAAGGCGTCGATAATGTGATAGGAGGAGGAGTTGGTTTCCCGGTCAACTAATTTCATTAATAGTTGTCCCTGCGACCGGGTAAGTTTTTTCATTTTTGGGGTATATTGATCCATAAGGTATTTCTCCATCCGATTGAGGTGCTTTTGCCTTTCTTTGTCGTTGGGAAGCGTCTCCATATATTCATATGTTTCCAGGATGATGGCAGCAATCTCCTTGGCGTAAGGGAGTGTTTTCTTTACATCACGAACCAGCCTGGTATAGGCTATCTGATCTTTGGTGTTGCGGAAGGTAAGCGGAGAATACTTAATAAAATCCTTCAACCACATACAGGCGACGGTGTCACCTTCCAATACCACGGCAGGATACACATTCGGCATTAAAAAAATAGTAGATGCCGGTGTGCCTGAATTGGGGCTTATATTAGCTGCATAATACCCCTGTGCTTTTATCCCGGGGGATAAAAGAGTTGTCAATAGTGTAAGGAATATAATGCTAAGTCTTTCCATAACGATGCAAAGATAATGGGTCACTTTTATTTTCTGTCAAAAAAACTCGTTAAGTGTAGTTAATTAATCTTCGAGTTTTTAGATTGTTAAGTAAAATTGAACCAACAGAGAATAAAACAGGGCAAAACTATAAAAAAAGCACATTATTTTGAGGCATAATCGGGAAAAAAGTGTATTTTTGACTGAATTAAACAGAAGGCAATGGCATATTCTCATTTAGGCGGACTTGTTCACAGGCAGGCACAAAAATATGGTAAAAAAACAGCGGTCATGTATCAGGGGCCGGCTGGCGAGTGGTTGCATTTGTCATGGAACGATCTATCGGATAAGATCATGAAAGCTGCCCAAGCCCTGGCGGAAATGGCAGTGGAACCGGGAGATAATATCGGGATATATTCCCAGAATATGGGAAAATATCTGATCACCGATTTTGCAGTATATGCCAACAAGGCGGTGATGGTACCGATGTATGCGACTTCTTCGCCGATGCAGGTAAGTTATATTGTGAATGATGCCCGGATAAAACTACTTTTTGTGGGTGAGCAGTTCCAATATAATAATGCATATAAGGTTCAACAAGAGAATAATTTGCTTGAAAAGCTGATTGTCTTCGATAGGAATGTCGTTTTGAAACCTGACGACAAGACGTCGGTCTATTTTGATGATTTCATTACTACCGGGGATAATTCCGAGTCGTTGGCATTGGTGAATGCCAGGTTGAAGCAACTGGATAATAACGACCTGGCCACTATTATCTATACTTCAGGGACTACCGGTGAGCCGAAAGGAGTGATGCTGACACATGCCAATTTCTCTGAGATATTCAGGATACATGATATCCGGCTTACCGATTTGTCGGAAAAAGATCTTTCCATGTGTTTTCTTCCTCTTACCCATATCTTTGAAAAGGCCTGGAGTTATTACTGTCTATACAAAGGAATAACTGTGGCAGTGAACAAGGAGCCGGGGGAAATCAGGGAAACCATTAAACAGGTGCGTCCCACATTGATGAGCAATGTCCCCCGTTTCTGGGAAAAGGTATATGATGGTGTGAAAGAGAAAATGGACAGCGCTTCGGGAGTTATGAAATGGCTGTTTACAGATGCCGTGAAAACAGGCCGCCGTCATAATTTGGAATTTATAAACGAAGGGAAGAGGCCTCCGATAGGTAACAGGATAAAATTCTTTCTCTACAGGCATACCGTTTTTTATCTGGTAAAACGGGTAGTGGGTATTGACCGTGGAAATTTCTTTCCTGTAGCAGGGGCTCCTTTGTCGGATACCATTAACGAATTCATGCAGTCGATAGATGTGCACCTGATATATGGTTACGGCCTTACAGAAACTACCGCCACAGTGAGTTGTTTTCCTGCAAGGGGATTCCGTATCGGTACCGTGGGAAAAGTAATGCCTGATGTGGATGTGAAGATCGGGGAGAACAATGAGATATTGGTAAAGGGGGCAACAGTGACGTGTGGGTATTATAATAAACCGGAGGCAACGAAGGCTGCTTTTACCGGGGATGGCTATTTCAGGACAGGAGACGCCGGTTCCCTTACGGAAAATAATGAGATTATTCTCACCGATCGGATTAAGGACCTCTACAAAACTTCCAATGGAAAATATATTGCACCGCAAATGATCGAAACGCGTATAGGGGAGGATAAATATATTGATCAGGTAGCGGTGATTGGAGACGAGCGCAAATTTGTAAGCGCGTTGATCGTTCCTAACTATGAAGCCCTCAAAGCCTATGCCAACCAACAGGGTATTGCGTTCGATTCGATGGAAGGGTTGGTGAACAATCCTGATATCCACGCTTTTATTTTCGGCCGCATCGAACTGCTGCAGGCACAATTCACTTCCTATGAGAAAATTAAACGCTTCGCTCTACTATCCGAGCCATTCCGGATGGAAACCGGTGAGTTGACCAATACCCTTAAACTTCGCCGAAAAGTAATCCTGGAGAGGTATGCAGATGTGATTGATAACCTGTATGTTTAGTTAAAAATTACCAATGACTAATTACTAATTACCAATTATCGGTGAAGGCATTATCGTATGGAGCATATTATCGGCGAAGCCACTATCATTGGCGTTACCCGTCCCGATTTATCGGGATTGGCATATTAATCTCATTGACATATTAACTGCGTTTCGCTCCGTTGAACGTTGTTTGGCATATTATTCACATTAATCATCACATCAACAAATCATCACTACCTGTCCCGACTTGTCGGGATTAGCACATTAAATCATTATCTTTTCATAATACAGGATGCACCTCGGAAAAGTTCAATAAATTAGATTATTCCTGCGTTCGGCAAAACAAGTAAACTCGTTCTGCTCTCTCTTAACGGAATAATTCAAACAAGTTTGGCTCTTCTCTCGGCTTTCACTATCTTTGCACCGTTTTTAAAGTGTAAAAGAATGGATTACAATTTCAGAGAGATAGAAACTCGTTGGCAGCAGTACTGGATTGATCATCACACGTATAAAGTGAGCGAAGACCGGTCGAAACCCAAGTTTTATGTGCTTGATATGTTCCCGTACCCTTCAGGAGCAGGGTTGCATGTAGGGCATCCACTGGGATATATCGCATCGGATATCTTTTCAAGATATAAGAGACTACAGGGATTCAATGTGTTGCATCCCATGGGATATGATGCCTATGGTTTGCCGGCCGAGCAGTATGCCATTCAAACCGGACAACATCCGGCCATTACTACTGAAAACAATATCAGACGTTACCGTGAGCAACTGGACAAAATAGGGTTCTCTTACGACTGGAGCCGTGAAGTACGTACCTGTGATCCTGCCTATTATAAGTGGACCCAATGGGCATTCATCCGTATGTTCCATTCCTACTATTGTAATCAGGCACAACAAGCCCGCCCCATTGCCGAACTGACAGAGGTCTTCTCACAACAGGGAACTGCCGGTCTCGACCTTGCCTGTAATGAACCGATGGAGTTTTCTGCCGAAGAGTGGAATGCCAAATCAGAAAAAGAGCAACAAGAGATATTGATGAACTACCGTATCGCCTATCTGGGAGATACCATGGTAAACTGGTGTCCGGAGTTGGGAACGGTACTCGCCAATGACGAGGTAAGTGAAGGCCTTTCTATTCGCGGAGGTTATCCTGTGGAACAGAAGAAAATGCGGCAGTGGTGCCTGCGGGTATCTGCTTATGCGCAACGCTTGCTCGATGGATTGGATAAAGTAGACTGGACCGACTCTTTGAAAGAAACACAGCGGAACTGGATAGGACGCAGTGAAGGGGCTGTGATGCATTTTAAGACCTCCCGGGGTAGCACTTTCGATATTTTCACCACCCGTGCTGATACCATCTTCGGCGTGACATTTATGGTGCTTGCGCCCGAAAGTGAACTGGTGGGCGAGCTGACTACCGATGGACAGCGTGAAGCGGTAGAGGAATATATCATCAAAACCAAGAAAAAAACCGAACGGGAACGTATTGCCGACAAATCGGTCAGTGGCGTATTTTCCGGGTCGTATGCCATACATCCCTTTACGGGAGAACAACTTCAGATATGGATTTCGGATTATGTGCTGGCGGGATATGGGACCGGAGCCATTATGGCAGTACCGGCGCATGACAGCCGTGACTATACCTTTGCCAGGCATTTCAACCTGCCTGTCATCCCCCTGGTCGAGGGATGTGATGTGTCGGAAGAGAGTTTCGATGCCAAAGAGGGGATCATGATAAACTCAGATTTCCTGAATGGAATGACCGTAAAGGAAGCTATCCCCGCAGCCATTGATGAGGTAGAGAAACGAGGACTGGGTTATAGGAAGATCAATTTCCGACTCAGGGATGCTATTTTCTCCAGACAACGCTACTGGGGTGAACCTTTCCCTGTCTATTACAAGGACGGAATGCCCTACACTCTTGATGAAAGCGAATTGCCGCTGGAACTTCCGGAAGTGGATAAATACCTCCCTACTGAAACAGGTGAACCTCCGTTGGGACGTGCTGCAAACTGGTATACCAAAGAGGGCTATCCGCTGGAATTGAATACGATGCCCGGATTTGCGGGATCGTCGGCCTATTACCTGCGCTATATGGATCCGCAGAACGACAATGCATTGGTATCGGAAGATGCCGGCAGCTACTGGCGCAATGTAGACCTTTATATAGGGGGGACGGAGCATGCTACCGGACACCTTGTCTATAGCCGTTTCTGGAATAAATTCCTGTTTGACCTGGGTGTCTCCTGCGAGGAGGAACCCTTTAAAAAGCTGGTGAACCAGGGGATGATCCAGGGAAGGAGCAATTTCGTATACCGGATAAAAGGATCCAATACATTTGTGTCGCTGAATCTGAAAGAGCAGTATGATGTGACACCTATTCATGTGGATGTTAACATCGTGCACAACGATATCCTCGATATAGAAGCATTCAGGAACTGGAACCCCGAGTACAAGACGGCGGAATTTATCCTGGAGGATGGAAAATATATCTGTGGATGGGCTATTGAGAAAATGTCGAAATCGATGTTCAACGTGGTCAATCCCGATGATATAGTGGAGAAGTATGGTGCCGATACGCTCCGTCTTTATGAGATGTTCCTTGGGCCGCTTGAGCAATCCAAACCGTGGGATACTAACGGAATTGATGGTGTACACCGCTTCCTCCGCAGGGTATGGAATCTCTTTTATAAAGAGGGCAATTTATCAGTGACTGACGACGAGCCGACGAGAGAGGAGTTAAAGGCGCTGCATAAACTGATTAAAAAGGTGTCGTTCGATATCGAACATTTTTCTTTTAATACGTCGGTTTCCGCCTTTATGATTTGTGCGAATGAACTCACCTCATTGAAATGCTCCAAAAGAGCGATCCTGGGCGATCTGGTTGTTTGCCTTGCTCCTTTTGCTCCACATATGGCAGAAGAGCTCTGGCACACGTTGGGTAACAACACAACGGTATGTGATGCGGAATGGCCGGTGTGGAACGAAGAGTTCCTCAAGGAGGATGCCTTCCCTTATGCGATCTCTTTTAACGGGAAATCACGGTTTGTATTGGAATTCCCGACAGATGCAACCAACGAAGAGATCGAAAAAGCAGTGCTTGACCATCCCAATTCCCAAAAATGGATAGAAGGCAAAAGCCCGAAAAAAATAATTATTGTACCAAAGAAAATCGTGAATGTGGTGATATAAATGGGAAAATTACCTGAATTCAGCCTGAAGAGGTTTTACTGGAAAGACTACCTGGTCATCGTCCTGGGTACTTTCATGTATGCATTGGGTGTTACCCAGTTCATTATGCCGCACCATTTTGTGATGGGTGGACTTGCAGGAGCCGCTTTGCTTTTAAATTATGCTTTCGGGTTACCTGTGTCGTTGATGGTATTTGTAATGAATGCCGTGCTGTTATTGGTAGCCTTTAAGGTGCTGGGATGGCAGTTTCTGGTAAAAACTATCGTGGGAGTTTCATTACTGTCCTTTTTCCTGGGTATGTTCGAGAGTTTTCAATGGCAACCGATTATGATGGACGAGCCGCTTATGGCAGGACTGATCGGCTCCATCGTGGCGGGTTCGGGAGTAGGGTTGGTAATGTCGGTCAACGGTAGTACTGGTGGAACTGATATTGTAGTGCTTATTATCAATAAGTACAGGAATATTACCCCCGGCCGCACAATGTTGTTTGTCGACCTTGTCATTGTGGCCTCTTCTTTTCTTATTTTCAAGAGTATGGAGACCATTGTATTTGGAATCATTATTATTGCGGTGATGGCTACTTCGGTCGATTGGGTGCTGAACGGTATTCGACAATCGGTGCAGTTCTTTATCTTCTCAACCAAGTATGAAGAGATCGCTACCCAGATCAATCTCCAGTTACACCGTGGCTGTACCGTATTGGATGGCGTCGGATGGTACTCCCAAAAGCCACAAAAGGTACTTTTGGTGATGGCCAAGCGAAATGAGTCTACATCCATTTTCCGGCTGGTAAAACAGATCGATGGCAATGCCTTTATCTCACAAAGCAATGTGGTGGGCGTCTATGGACAGGGATTTGACCGGATGAAATAATTTCAGGACTTTCCACTACTCGCCTTATCCACCAGATAGATCATAGATTTATAGGAAATACCACTGTTTATTGATAATCCTATCTCACATGTCCGACTGTTGGAGTATCCCTCTGTGGCATCTCGAATTCCTTGCCTTAGTGGTGCAAGTGCCGAGTTGTTGAGCTCAGGATAGAAAAACCCCCTATCGCCCGCCCAACCACAACAGTTGATATTTTCGGGGATGATCACCTTTTCTGCACAACGTGACGCCACTGCACGAAGTTTCTCTTCCAGATGCATCTTCGTAGAGCTGCAGGTAGTATGGATGGCAATAGATATAGGTTGTAGGGTAAATTGCAGCCGGTCGAGTAAAAAATCGTGGATAAACTCTACCTGGTCATACAGCCTAAGGCGCTTGTCGAGTGTTTCGCGCATATGCAGCAGGCAGGGACTCATATCACAGACAATGGGCAATTCACCGTTTCGACTAGCTTTCAATAGTGCCTCGTTCAACTCATTCTCCTTTTTTTGTGCCTGCTTCCGGAATCCCTTACTGCTAAAAGCCATTCCGCAACACAGGTCATCTTTTCCCTCAGGAATAATAACCGCATAGCCTGCTTTTTTCAGCACTGAAAGCATTTTTTGAGGTATATCTTCCTTCTCTTCATAACCGGATGAAGGACCACCCATGGCACGGGTGATACATGCAGGGAAATAAACAACCATAGGTGCATCGGGATTGGTAGCAGGGAAAATATTGCGTTTGATTTTTTTACTGCCGGAGGGCGTATGGCGTGTCCATAGCGGGAATGCTCCGTCACCTAACCGGTAAAGCCCTTTTGTCACGCTTTCCATCGTCCGGTACCCTACACTCTTTCCGATGTAATGAGGGATCGGTAACAATCTGCGTAACAGGGAAGTCATTCCTGCCATATTATCGGCAATGGTGTCGGCAACCCGGTTGGCGAGCCTGTTGTTTTGCTGCCATCGCAACTCTTTGATAAGTTTTCCTGTATCGATCCCTACCGGGCAGGCAATACCACACAATCCGTCGGTAGCACAGGTCTCTTCCATAGGATAGGAGATATCTCTCAGCTGTTCCTGTACCGGGCTTTTTTTCTTATTCCCGGAAACTGCCTGCTCTGACAGATGCCGGTAAGCGATGATCCGTTGCCGGGGGGTAAGGGTCAGATTCTTTGACGGGCAGCTCACCTCACAAAAACCACACTCGATACATTTATCAATAATAGGATTGGCTTCCGGAATCCGTTTCAGGTTCTTGATAAAGATTTCATGGTCATCATTGATCAATACGCCCGGGTTGAGTATATTTCTTGGATCGAAGGCCTTTTTGATGCGTTTCATCAATCCATAGACTCCTCCACCCCATTCTTTTTCTACAAAAGGAGCCATATTCCGGCCGGTACCATGTTCCGCCTTGAGGCTGCCATTGTGTTTCACTGCGACCAGTTCACAGAGCTCCTGCATGAAAACGGCATATTTTTCTACTTCCTCGGGAACATTGATGTCGGGGAATACAGTGAAGTGTACATTCCCGTCTAACAGATGTCCCCACATCACTGCATTTCCATAACCGGTACGGACAAGTAATTCGCGAACGTCGGTAAGTGCATCACCCAGAGACTCGGCCCTGAATGCGATATCTTCAATAATACTGGCTGTACGGGGTGGGCGGGTAGCGGCTGCCGAAGTGAAGAGCCCGTTCCGGACATTCCAGTAGAGGTTGTATAGATGTTTGTCGGTAGTGAATCTGATCGGAGTAAGCGTATCTATATGTGCCAGCTTTTCTTCAATCTCAGCCATTTGTGCCAATAAAGTCCCTTCGTCGTCGGCTGAGGTATCGATTAACAGTGCGGCAGCACCCTCCGGTAATGACCTCAACTCTTCGGGCATACCCTCCTGGTCTTCCACGGCACGTAACGCGTTACGGTCCATCAACTCGGCAGCGCTTACCTGGCAACTCCGCAGCGGAATGATCGTATTACTCACATCGTGAAGGTTGGAGAAATAGATCATCGCCGTAGCTTTAAGAGGCGCATCGTGAACTGTCTCGAAGGTGGCCTGTGAAACAAAACCCAGGGTTCCTTCCGAACCGATCATCAGGTGCTGGATAATCTGGATGGGATCGCTGAAATCGATCAGCGAGTTCACCCCGTAACCGCAAGTGTTTTTCAATTGGAATTTTGATGTAATCTTTTCCCGGATAGCTTCGTTATTGACAGTCTCTTTGTGCAACTGTTCTATTTCTGCAATAAGCTGAGGATGGTCGGCAATGAAGGCACGGCAACTCTCTTTATCTGCGGTATCCAATAACGAGCCGTCGGCAAAAATAATACGCATCGACCTGATAGTATTATAACTGTTATACCGGATACCGTAGCTTGATCCACTCGCGTTATTGGCAATGATCCCTCCAATCTTGGCAGAATTGATGGAAGCCGGTTTGGGTCCCAGCTTACGTTTATATCTCATCAATATACGGTTGGCGGCAGCACCGGTGAGTGCGCAGCCGAATGTGGCAGTAGCTCCCTCATCAGTGATGGTGGAGAATTCAAAACCATTCCCTGCTTCCATTAATATGGAGTCGGAGATGGTCTGTCCGCTTAAGCTGGTGCCGGCAGCTTTAAATGTTACAGGCATATTTTCTGTCCGGCAGAATTCCAATAAGCGGATTACCTCATCTTCGGAGTTCACCCTTACCACCGCTTTGGGGATAAGCCGGTAGAGCCCTGCGTCAGTTCCTTTGACAAGACGCGAAAGTTCATCAGTGAACACCTGATCCTGAGGGAGTAATTGTAAGAGCCGGTTGCGTAATTGTTTAACTTCCATACTGCAAAGCTACGTATATATTCTTAAAAACGCAATAAATATGTATTGGAAGATATGGCACTAAAATATTGATATGAAACCTATTAAAAACTTTTTACAAAACGTTTAGCGATGGTGCAGTCATTCTTTATTATGAACCGACAAACGAAAGAATAAAAAAAGCTGTCGTTTCGGACAGCTTTTACACACTTTTTCATTTAAACGATGAGTTTCCTTGTCAGCTCAATGATGCGAAGACTTCTTTTTCTTCGGCTTCCAAAGCAACTTTTCCTTCTCTTGCCAGCCATCCCAGTGCTGCGTAGAGGTCTTTGTCGGTTAATTTCGTTGCTTTTTTGATCTCTTTTACATTCTGCCGGCCATTCTCGTCCAGAATTGTCCATACTTTACCGGCGTTGATTCCAATTTGTTCAACCATTCATTTTGATTTTTAAAAATAGTATAACCTAATAATTTCGGAGCAAAGTTACAGTTATATTTGCAGAAAAACAACAAATCAGGATGATAATCAATCAGGTAGTGTTTTCATGTCAATTTTTAGTTACCTTTTTCATCAGGTCTGAGACTTGACTGATGAGTGAATGCCGGTTGTCATTACAGATCACATAATCGGCATATTTTATTTTTTCCTCTTCAGGGAGTTGGCTGTCCATCCGGGCTTCTACCTCATTGCGTACCGACCCGTCACGTTGAATGACCCTTTCAATGCGAAGCTCTTTTGGGGCTTGTACCATGATCACTTTGTCCACAAATTGGTGAAAACCCGCCTCTATGAGCAGGGCGGCGTCGAGAATCACCATAGGGTAATGTTCCCGTTGCAGGCACCATGCCGTAAAATGTCTCGCCAGTTCGGGATGGATAATGGAATTGACAATGGCGAGCTTACGACTATCATGAAAAATGATGGAAGCTAACTTTTTTCTATCGAGCTTGTCATCTATATAGAGATCTTCTCCGATTTGTAATGTCAGTTGTTCTCGGATATGCGGTGATGAATCGTTCAGTTTTTTTGCTTCCAGATCAGCATTGTACAAAGGAATCCCGTGCAGATGAAAAATTTCTGATACAACTGACTTGCCGCTCCCTATTCCTCCTGTGATGCCAATCCTTATCATCTCTTAGTCTTACTTTCAAACAGGAATTCCACCGAAGTGGGAGAAATACGGGGATTGATAATAGAAGAGGGTGCGTCGGTGAGTTCAAGTACCACACGCCCATCCTCGTTAGAATGAAACTTCCTGTAGTCGAGCTTAATGGAGAAATCTTCCGGGACGATCTTCTTGTACTCATCAAGTGTGACAGAGAAAGTGACATTGGCGCGTGACGGGAAAAATTTTACATCGAGGTTTGACGGTATATGGGTGGCGGTAATGGGAACCTCGATGGTCCGTTCTGTATATTCACGTATGGGAATATATATATCTACCTGTGAAGGTATAAATTTTACCCCTTCTACATTGTTTATTTTGACTGGCAGTTGCGAAGTGGCTTTCAGGTTTTTGAATACGGTATATTCGGTTACAGCACCTTTCAACTTGTCTAGCGACTGCTGGGAACCGTATGCCATTACTACTTCCGGTATAAAGGTCGCACTGTCTGCCACTAAATTGGCCCTGCTTGTGGTAATCTCACCATCAAAAATTACAGGCAATTCTTTGTTCTGTAACTTAGAGGTTGCCAAAGAGATATTCATAGGATAATAACCCCTTATGGTAGTGCTGGGAAATAACTGGTTCCTAATAAGTTGCCTGTACTGGTCACCCTGAAGTACCGTATTGTTGCCTTCAGTAATTTCGGCAACATCGATTTCGAGTGAATCTCTTTTTCTCATATCGAGACGAAAGATCTGCGCTCCATTATCGGCTACACTTACCTCTAAAAAGGAAGGTAAGGGGTTGTCAAACACCACATCGTCGGGGATGTTCGTATATTTTAACGGTATCCTGTAAGTGCCCTCTACGTTTTCTTTCTGAAAGAAGAGCATTAACCAGAAAATAAAAGCCAGCACTAGAAAGAAAAGGAAAGCCAGTACATTTTTCCACTGGACAGTGGAAAAAAAGGCCTTAATCCCAGGGAGCCATTTTTTGATGATAGCTTTTACTTCCATCACAAACGCAGTTTACTTGGTCTGTTGTGCTACGTCGGCCGGTGAGGCGTATACTGAACCCTTTTCAAATTTTAATTTTACGCCATCAGCTACTTCCACTAAAAACCATGTGTCGCCTACCTCTCTGATCCTTCCATGGATACCCCCTGAAGTAACAACCTTATCTCCCGCTTTCATTGCTTCGCGGCTTTTCTGCAATTCTTTCTGTTTTTTCTGTTGCGGACGTATCATAAAGAAATAAAATACGGCGAAAATGGCAACCATCATTAACAGGGTACCGCCCATGCCTCCTGCACCACCTGGCGCTGCTTGTAATAAAACATTCATAAAAATTATTGTTTAGGTGTTTATAATTAATTTTTAAAGATACGCTTTTCTTTTTTTATCTCCTGTACAATCGCATCCAAAATTCCATTGATAAAGGTGCCGCTTTTGGGTGTACTGTATGATTTGGCGATCTCGATATATTCGTTTAGTGAAACATTGGTTGGAATAGACTCAAATGTAAATATTTCGGTAAGTGCTACCTGCATTATGATAAGATCCATGAATGCAATGCGGTCGAAGTCCCACTTTTCGGTGTGTTTCTCGATAAGTCCGCGATATTCCTTCTCGTCCAATATGGAATTATGGAGTAACTTCAACGCGTACTCCTTATCTTCTTCGTCCTTAAACATTGGCAGCAGAGGTTGTTTATCGCCATTCTTTGGAGAAAACCGCTTGATGGTCTTCATTACAAAAGTTTGTACGATCTCCACATCGTCATTCCAATAAATGCACTCATCCTCCAAAATATCATCCAGCTCTTCGTTCACGTAGATAAACTGTTTGAACGTTTTCCGCCAGAACTCCTGGTCCTCTTCGTAAGAAGGAGAAGCAATCGCCGTATACTCTTTGTAAGTTTCCGAAGATAAAATCTCGTCTAACAGGCTCTTGATAAATGCCTCGTTAGACTCCCATGACATAGGACGTTCCGCAAGCTGTTTTTGGAACTGTTTGTTCTCGCGCAACTGCAGGATGAACTTATTGTCAATAAGATGGGTGTTGGGATGCAGATCCTCCTCCGTCGGCAAAAATTTATTCCGTTTTGTCTCAATCCTGTTTTGATACGTATCGGTGAGCTCTACCATCAGAAGAAGTAGAAAATAATAAAGATCATATGATTTTTGTAAGCCGAACAATAATTCTTTTTCAGCGTTACGCAAATCTCTATTCGTATTTTGGTACCAAGCATAAACCAATTGTACAACCCTGATACGAATTAAATTCCTGTTAATCATTGTTTTAATGAACGTTTTCGTTAAGCTAAATGAGCATAATACAAACTTGCGTGTATTATGCCATAGCGAGAATTGAAAATCGAGGAGCGAAGGCGACTCAAATTGTCTAACTTTAGTAAACTTAGTTTTAGAGTTGCAAAAGTAGCTATTTTTTTGGTATTAAACACACTGTTGGACGAAAAGTAAGCATATGGGGGTGAAATTAGGACAGTGACCGGTGAATTATTTCAACAAATTTCGTAGATTTGCGTGTATTGTGGAAAAGTGGGAGAGACTGGAGGGGAAATGATGGTGTGCTTCGCACGATAAAAGTGGACTGGGGAGACAAGGAGATCTACATCCTACATCTGAAGTCTTACATTTGAAATTAAAACTAAGTTATATGAAGAAAAGAATTTTTATACTTGCACTTATGTTGGTCGGTATATCGGTTATGGCACAGCAACAGGAACGGAATATTTCTATTATCCCCGAACCTGTTTCGCTTCTTAAGAAAGGAGGGCATTATGTGTTGCCCGATGAAATAATTATTTCAAGTCCGGCAGACAAAGAAACTGCCTACATAAGTCGATTATTGAAAGAGAAACTTTCAACGGCACCCGGGAAAAAAGTGAAGGTAACCACCTCCGCCGCCAATGCGAATATCCAGATCTTATTGAATAAGACGGCCGATAAGGAGATTGGCAGCGAAGGATACCGATTAGAAGTTACACCTGAGAAAGTGGTCCTAAAAGCCAATAAGCCTGCCGGCCTGTTGTACGGGGTGCAGACGCTTTTCCAGCTTTTACCTCCCCAGATCGAGAGTGATAAAAGAGAGGAGAATATTTCATGGCAGATACCGGTGGTGGAGATTGTGGATTATCCCCGGGTAAAATGGAGGGGATTGATGCTTGATGTCTCACGTCATTTTTTCACGGTAGATGAGGTGAAGCAATTTATCGATAACATGGTGAAATATAAATACAATATATTTCACTGGCACCTTACTGATGACGAAGGTTGGCGTATTGAGATCAAGAGCCTGCCGAAACTGACAGAGGTGGGGGCCTGGCGCACCGAGCAGATAGGCTGGTTCGGCAGCCTTTCCGATCCTGATCCCGATGCTGCTAAGAACTATGGCGGTTTTTATACCCAGGATGAAATTAAAGAGGTGATTAACTATGCTATGGAGCGCAATGTCCAGGTGATGCCTGAGATAGACGTGCCGGGACACGCTTCTGCGATACTCGCAGCCTATCCCGAATTGGCCTGTTTTCCGGAGAGTGGCGACCATTTTGTGCGTACGGGTGCTCCTTTCCTCGACTGGAATACCGGAGGGCGACCTGCTGCCATTTATGAGAATACGCTTTGCCCTGCCAATGAAAACGTCTATGAATTCATGGATAAGGTGATTACTGAAGTGGCGGAACTTTTCCCGTTTGAGTACATTCATACCGGTGGCGACGAAGCTCCCTATACTTTCTGGGAAAAGAGCCCGGCTGTCAAACAGTTAATGGCCCGTGAAGGAATAGAAGATATGGCCGGCGTACAATCCTATTTCGGTAAACGGGTAGAACAGATCATTCTTTCCAAAGGGAAAAAAATGATGGGTTGGGACGAGATCCTTGAAGGCGGTATCACACCCACCACCGCATTGATGAGTTGGCGTGGGATTGAACATGGAATTGAAGCTTCCAAATCGGGACATTATGTAGTGATGAGTCCGACTAATTATGTATATATCGATTATATGCAGGGTGATCGTTCTACTGAGCCAATTGTATATAACAGTCTGCGATTGAATCAAACCTATCAATTCGACCCTATACCGGAAGGTGCCAATGCACAGTATATATTGGGTGGACAGGCAAACTTGTGGACTGAACAGGTATATAATATCCGTCAGGTGGAATATATGGTTTGGCCGCGTGGATTTGCCGTGGCTGAATCGCTCTGGTCTCCAAGGGAAAAAAAGGATTGGACCCGTTTCACCTCCAAGACGGAAGATCATTTTGCGCGCTTGGATTATGCGCAGACTAAATATTCCCCGGCGATGTACGATCCTATTGTAACAGTAACAAAAGAAGGGGAGGAGCTTGTTGTGACGCTCACGACGGAGATCGATGGGTTGGATATTTATACCAGTTTCGATGCCTCTACTCCCGACAATTTCTATCCGGTCTATAAGGAGCCGTTACGGATTCCAAAAGATGCTTATATGCTGAGAATTATTTCCTATCGTGACGGGAAACCTATCGGGCGACTGATGAGTATTTCCGCAGAGGAACTCAGGAAAAGAGTAAAATAAATAATCTCTTAAAAAATATTGGACTGTTGTTTAATAAAAAGAAAATCATTACCTTTGCGCCGCTTTTTTGAAAGCTCCCGTGTGATGGGAAATAAAGAAAGCACTTTATTTTGAGTAACACAAACAAATTGTAAAAATGAAAACATTTGAATTGAAAGGCGAGATCAGAGACGATTTCGGAAAAAAAGCGGCCAGGGCATATCGCAGCGAAGGGCTGATCCCGTGTGTTGTATACGGAGGACATAGCGAAGGCAATGTGAACTTCGTAGTGAAGCAGGGCGACGTGCGTAAATTGATTTATACGCCGGAAGTCTTTCTGGTAAATCTCGACCTTGGGGAAAAGAAATTACAAGCCATCGTAAAAGAGTTACAATTTCATCCGGTAAAAGATACCATTCTTCATATCGACTTCCTGCATGTGGTTGAAAATGCACCTGTAGTGATTGAAATTCCTGTTCGTCTGGTTGGTCTGGCTGCCGGTGTGAGAGCTGGTGGTAAGTTGTCACTCGATACACGTAAACTGAAAGTAAAAGCATTGCCTTCCAAATTGCCCGAAGAATTGGTGGTGAACGTAGAAAAACTGGAATTGGGTAAATCTATCCAGGTTGGGCAGTTGAATTTCGACGATGTGGAAATATTGAATGCCAAGAATGCTGTCGTATGCCGTGTGCAGTTGACACGTGCTGCAAGAGGGGCAGCAGCAAAGGCTGAGTAAAAAGAGAGAGGTATGAAACGAGCATGAGAGCTGTTCCCATCCGGAAACGTTTTCGATAAGCGAATACAGAGGAAAAACTTGTTTTTACTATGTTGAGCGTAGAATTGAAAATCGAGGAGCGAAGGCGACTCAAAACGACTAACTTTAGTGAACATGACAATATGCGAGTTCCATACAAACTTAGTGTTTAAAATTGATATTGTCGTATGAAATATTTGATTGCGGGATTGGGAAATATCGGACCCGATTATGAGCAAACCCGCCACAATATTGGATTTATGGTATTGGACGCTTTTGCTAAAGCGTCCAATACTGTTTTTGAGGACAGGCGATATGGCTTTGTCGCAGAGATGCGGCTTAGAAATAAATCGCTTATCCTGCTCAAACCTTCTACTTTTATGAACTTGAGTGGAAATGCTATCCGCTATTGGTTGCAGAAGGAAAAGATTGAAAACCAAAATCTGCTGGTGGTGGTCGACGACCTTGCGTTGCCCTTTGGAACATTGCGTATGAAATCTAAGGGGAGCGATGCCGGCCATAACGGATTGAAGCATATCCAGGGTCTGATAGGACAGAATTATCCACGGCTCAGGTTCGGAATCGGAGATAATTTTCCGCAGGGGCGACAGATTGATTATGTGTTGGACCGGTTTTCGGAAGAAGAACAGCGACTGTTGCCCGAACGGATCGATATGGCAGTAGACATGATCCGCAGCTTTTGTCTGGCGGGTATTCATATTACAATGAATCAGTACAATAACCGATAGATCCTGTCTGTACGAGCAGGCTTGCTGCTGTGAATTTTCTCCCGTCTGATGATAGTCTTGGTTCTGTTAATTTACTAATCTGAAAGAAATGGATGAAGTAAGGATAGATAAATGGTTATGGGCAGTGCGTATCTTTAAGACACGTACTGCCGCTTCCGAAGCTTGTAAGAAAGGGCGGGTGATGATCGGTAACGTTGCCGTAAAACCTTCAAGGAATATCAGGGCAGGGGAGATCATTGAAGTGCGAAAATCGCCGGTTACTTTTTCATTTAAGGTGCTGGCATTGGCCGACAAACGCATGGGTGCAGCCAAAGTGCCCGAGTTCATGGAAAACGTGACCCCTCCCGATCAATACGAACTGCTGGAGTTGAATCGGATCAGCGGATTTGTCGACAGGCAAAGGGGAACCGGCCGTCCTACCAAGAAAGAGCGGCGTGACCTGGAGCAGTTTACCGACTCCTTCGATTTTGACGAATCTGATTTTTGAAAAAACTATCCAGGTTGACAGGAGTTTGAGACAATAGGATAAACCAGTTAATTTATGGGTATTTTTACAAATAAAAATCATCTCGTCCTTGCTTCTAACTCACCACGGAGGAAAGAATTACTTTCGGGTATTGATGTGGAATATGAAGTGATGGCTCTACCGGATATCGACGAGTCGTATCCGGACGACATCCCACATGAGGAAATTCCGGAATACCTTGCAAAGAAAAAAGCATCGGCATATATTTCAATGATGCAAGATGACGCGCTGCTCATTACCGCTGATACAGTGGTATTGCTGCATGGTCGTATTCTTGGAAAGCCGCTAGACAAAAGAGATGCAAAGCAGATGCTTAGAGAACTCTCCGGAGAAACACATCGTGTGATTACGGGAGTTTCCCTGACCTCGAAGCAAAAACAGGTCAGTTTTTCGGATACGGCTCATGTTACATTCGGACAGTTGACAGACGAGGAGATCGATTATTATGTGGAAAAATATAATCCTTCAGACAAAGCAGGTGCTTACGGTGTACAGGAATGGATAGGATATGTGGGAGTAGAAAGGATCGAAGGGTCTTACTTCAATGTGATGGGGTTGCCTATTTTTAAAGTATACCGGGAGTTAAAACGATTCTGAAATCAAATTTCTCCTGTCGGTTAGCATGAGAAAAATAAAAAAATGTATCTTTGCGTCCCGTGTAGGAGCGCACTATGCGTGGTAGATGCTGTGCATGATAATGGCTTCGCCGATAATGCGCCTAGTGAGATAAGCAGAAATTTTATGTTTTTCACTCAAAAGTCCTGTATATCGGTTCTTGACTCTATTTAATTCACAATTCACAAATCATATATCATATATGCTGACAGTAGAAAAAATCGGAGGCACCTCCATGTCCCAATTTCAGGATGTACTTCAAAATATTATCAAAGGAGACCGTAAAGGAGATGAGTTGTATAACCGTATCTTTGTGGTTTCGGCCTATAATAATGTAACCAACTGGTTATTGGAGCATAAGAAGACCGGTGAGCCGGGGATCTATAATAAATTCCTTAACGGAGAGGATTATAGCAGTGCATTGGATTCATTCTGTCAGCGCCTGCTCCTGATTAATGATGGTTTTGCAGATTGGGGGCTCGACCTGAAAGAGGCACGGGACTTTATCCGTTTTCGGATAGATCAGGCAAAGACGGTGCTGTACAGCCTGGGGAAAGTGCTAGCTTCGGGATATGTGGATCCTAAAGCGATACACCTGGCCGCCCGTGAAATTCTGGCATCTATTGGAGAGGCACACTCGGGATGGAACTCTGTGAGTATTCTTAATAATAACGGGATAAATGCCCGTTTTGTGGATCTGTGCGGATTTAATGATAATGAATCGTTGACTATTGATGAACGAATCCATAAGGAATTCAGCGATATAGATTTCAGCAGTGTACTTTGTATCGCTACAGGGTACACCAAAGGTACCGAGGGGATTATGCGTGCATTTGACCGGGGATATAGCGAGGTGACCTTCAGTAAGATCGCTGTGGAAGTGAAGGCCGATGAAGCGGTCATTCATAAGGAGTACCATCTCTCAAGTGCAGATCCCAAGATTGTGGGAGTGGAGAATAGTATTCCCGTAGGACATACCAATTATATCATTGCTGACCAGTTGGCCGACATCGGCATGGAGGCCATTCATCCCAAGGCAGCTAAACCATTGGAACTGGCAGGTATCAATATTCGTATAAAAAACACATTTGAACCAGGCCATCCCGGAACATTGATATCTCGTGATTATGTCTCACCCGAGCCACGTGTGGAAATCGTTTCAGGCTCACGCAAAGTACTCGCTATCGAAGTCCATGACCCGATGATGGTGGGTGAAGTGGGGTTTGATGGCCATCTTATGCAATATTTTGTGAAGTTTGGGGTCAGCTATATCCTGAAATCGACCAATGCCAACTCCATAACAATGGTGGTTTGGGATAGTGAAAAAAGTAGGGAACTGGTGAGAGTTCTTCAGGAGCAGTTTTATCAGGTGACAGCCGAACCAATGGCTATTGTCTGTGCCATGGGTTCCAATATAGCACTTCCCGGTTTCCTCTACAGGGCGACTAAAGCATTGTATGAGAAAGGAATCAATGTGGAGAGCTTCGGGCAATCGTTGATGCAGGTTAACATGCAGTTTGTGATACAACGAGAGAGATACGAAGATGCGGTGATCGCACTGAACGAAGCATTGTGTAAACGATGAACTTACGTTAAATATATTTAAATGGACTCTTCGGATACGGAGAGTTTATTTTTATTTATTTACTTTGCATTTCAAAGTACTTTTTAATATGAAACGAGCAGAGGGATCATTCTTACACAAGGTACATGATTATAGCGAGTTCCATACGACCTTAGTGTAAAAAAATTAATATTGACGTATGAAAGATAACGAAGCAGTTGAAGCAGTAAAAGAGATACGGGTAATGATGGAGAAATCGTCCCGTTTCTTATCGTTCAGTGGAACATCAGCCATACTTATCGGTGTATATGCATTGGCAGGAGCATTTATTGTCCATAGAATTATATGGTCAGTTGAAGATATTCCCGGATATTCGGTACCCGGATGGATAGGTATTGTGCCTGATATTGTTCTTGTGGCTCTGATTGTATTCGTATTATCGTTGGTTACAATCCTGTTTTTCTCGGCCCGCAAAGCGAGAAAAATGAATTCCTCTTTTGTCAGTGGAGTGGCTTACCGTACTTTTCTGAACTTTTTCCTGCCCCTTGCTACAGGTGGAGTTTTCTGCCTTGCACTTCTTGTCCGGGGAGAGGCTGGGATTATTGCTCCTGTCATGTTGCTATTTTATGGACAGTCACTCATTAATGCATCAAAGTACACATATGGAAGCATTTTCTGGTTGGGATGTGGACAATTGCTGCTTGGTCTTATCTGTGCATTTTTTCCAGGAACAGGACTTCTGTTATGGTCGATCGGATTTGGAGTCCTGCATATTATCTATGGTATCTATTTCTATTTTCGTGTTGAAAGAGAATCTGCAGCATGATTGAGCATCTGGAAGATATTAATAAAGCATTCGAGAGCAAGGTTCGGCTTGGAGTTATGTCGGTTTTGATGGTAAATGACGAGATTGATTTTAATTCATTGAAAGAGTTGCTGGGAGTGACTGACGGTAATCTGGCGAGCCACACCCGTGCGCTGGAAAACCTGGAATATATTGCTGTCAGAAAACAATTTGTCGGTAGAAAACCGAGAACCACGTTTGCTCGAACCGAAAAAGGAGAAAAAGCATTTCGGGAACATCTTCATGCACTGGAATCTTTCCTGAATAAGGTGGAACGGTGATAATGAAGGTGGGAAGGAGATTAAGTGGTAATAAATTTGTAATTGATAATTGACAATATGGAAACAAGGGATTCTTCAAATCATGTGACACCGTTGCTGCCGGAAGGGAACGGGAACAAGAGAAGTTTTATCGAACGCTACTCTGCAAGTATTAAGTTAGTGGTAGTCGGATTCTTAACTCTTTTGCTGTTGATCCCGTTAGGGATGATCCGCGAGCTTATCAATGAACGAAAATTCACAAAGTCCAATGCCGTTCTGGAAATTACTTCGAAATGGGGTGGTGAGCAGATTGTGACCGGTCCGTGCATCGCTATTCCCTATACACAGGAGCGGATTGTGAACGATAAGCGTGAAATAATCACCAGGGATATCCTCTTGTTCCCGGAAATGCTCGATGTACAAGCCGATGCAACAGTGGAGAAACGCAAGCGTGGTATTTACGATGTTTCAGTCTATAAAGCTGAGATTACCTTAAAAGGAGCTTTTGATATGGGAGAGATTGAAAAGTCCGGGATTAAAAATGAAGAGATACAGCTTGATAAAGCCCGTGTTATCATGGGAATAACCGATCTGAGAGGTATCCGGGAGGAGGTCTCCTTGCAACTGGGTGGGGAAACCATGCTCATGGAGCCCGGAATTCCAGTGGAAAATTTATTTGCCGGTCCGAACCCCGGCATAAATGTGTACACTTCGGGGACAGAAAAAACGGTAGCCGCACCGAATGTCCCTTCAGGGATATTTGCCGCAGGGCTGAATGCCCGTACGGATTCGTCGACCATAGCTACAACGCGGGATGGGAATGTACCCTTTTCGGTAACGTTGTATCTGGACGGGTCAATGGGATTATATGTTGTGCCGGTGGGGAAAGTTACGACGGCAACTTTCCAGTCGGACTGGAAAGCACCTAGTTTTGGAGGTGGCTTCCTGCCCGCTGATCATGAAATAGGTGATGAGGGTTTCTCTGCCAATTGGAAAGTACTGGATCTTAACCGCAGTTACGGGCAGGTAGTGCGAGGCGATGATAGTTCAGCCATCAACATGGTGGCTTCGTCTCTATTCGGGGTGAAGTTCATTCAGCCGATAGATCAGTACCAGCAGAATTTGCGAAGCGTAAAATACGGGATACTGATTATTTTGCTTACGTTTGTGGTAGTCCTTTTTATTGAACTGATCAAGAAAAATCCGGTCAATCCGTTTCATTATTTGCTTGTGGGATTGGCATTGGTACTCTTTTACGCATTACTTCTTTCTATGTCAGAAATATGGGGATTTAACCTTGCCTATGTCGTAGCGGCATTTATGACTATTGTAATGATCATACTCCATATGGGGGCTATCCTCCGGAATCGCAAACAGGGTGTGTTGGTCGGTATGCTGCAGGCTTTCCTCTATCTCTTTGTTTTCCTGCTGATCAGAATGGAAAGTTACTCACTTCTCGTAGGCAGTTTGGGACTATTTGCTATTTTAGGAGTAATTATGTATTATGCGAGGAAGATAAGGTTGTAATGATTGAGCATTGTTGGTTATCTTTGTTGATGAAAAAGATTAAACTAAAAAAAGATGATTGATATTGCAGCCAAGGTACATGATAAGTTTTCCATTGAATTTAAGGTCGGGTTTCTGGTTCACCGTAAAGGCGAACAGAGTAACTTTGCCATCAATACCTGGATGTTCATCCCGAATAGTCTGGATATCAATTCCCTTACTTATGATAAAAATCATTTTTATCGTGATGTGAAAAGCTATATCCGGTTGATAACCCCGGTCTTCCTGCTGCGAGAGATCTCCGGAGGCGAAGCGGTTCCTTTAAAGAATCTGGAGAGGGTTTTCCATAGAACAGCGAGTGAACCTACAGGTACTGCTATCAAGGAATATGAGTCCCAGATAAAAATGTTTACTGCGATCTTTAAAAGTGCTATCCGTAATGAGGCTGTTCATATACTGAATAACAATATCAAGGATGATATGGAATATCTGGTTACCTCTTATGTGGAGAGTATCAGGGATATAGTTTCAAAATTCAGGAATCTGAGGCGGATTATCAATGTATCGACTATTTCTTCTGGATACCTTAACTACTATTTCTTTGCTGACGAATATATCAGTAATCTGGTCGACCAGAGAACCTGCTACCTTATAGGTTTCTTGCAGTCAAAAAAAAGCAGAAAATATAAAAAATCGATCGCTCTTCTCTCCTCGCTCTGGCATGAGGAAGCCGCATACCGTAAAGATAAAGGATATATCAGTGTAGATAAGGATAATCCGGGCAAGAACAGAGAGTTTATTTTTCGAAGGAGCATATTAAAGAAATATGTTGAAAGTGATCTCTTTTTGCGTGCCCGTAAGAAGAAAGACGGGGTATTGGTGGAACAAATCTACTATAGTCTTGCTGCTGGACTCTCTATGGTTTTTGCTACGGCTGTGGCATTTTCATTTCAAATGAAATATGGTAATTTTACGATGCCGCTCTTTATTGCCTTGGTGGTAAGTTATATGCTAAAAGACCGTATCAAGGAACTGATGCGATATTACTTCGCCCATAAGCGGCTTAACCGGTATTTTGACAATAAAACCAAGATAGGGGTGAAGGACACGACAATAGGTTGGATCAAAGAAGGTGTGGATTTCATTTCGGAGAAGAAGGTACCTCGGGAAGTGATGAATCTTAGAAGCCGGACTCCTCTGGTTGAAGCGGAAAATCGTATCACGGACGAGAAAATAATCCTTTATCGTAAGCAGGTCTTCTTAGACCGGGTAGAAATTACTAAAAATAGCGACTATCCGATAGCGGGGATAAATGATATTATGCGCTTTCACCTGTCACGTTTCATGCAAAAAACGGATAATCCTGAGGAGGCGATTTATTACCTTAATGAAGAAGGTGAATCCGTTGAGATCTATGGTGAGAAAATTTACTATTTAAATATTCTCATGCAGTTGAAATTCGAAGATCAGATAGATTACAAACGTTTCAGGATTGCCTTTACCCAGGCCGGCATTATCCGCCTGGAAAAATTGGCGTAGACGCTTAGTCTATTCTTTCTGCTGCTCCCGCTGAAGGAAACGGGGCCACCAGCAGAAGGTAGCTGGCATTTGATCGCGGATCCGAGTATAAAAATGCTTATTCTTCCTCATAATTCTGATACAGAAAATCATTATAAGGGAAACGGGTGATATGGATCTCTCTTACCTTGTCATAGATGATTCGTTTCAGATCCTCGATATTTGTTTTCTCCCTGGCTGAAATAAAGATGCAGTCCTCTTTCATCTTTTGCATCCAGCTTTGTTTCAATTCTTCGAGCGTATAATTTTCCCGTTTCTTCGGTGTAAGGTCGTCCTCATCCTTTACCACATGCGAAAAAGCATCTATCTTGTTGAATACAAGGATGGTGGGCTTCTCCGTATCATCGATCTCAAACAATGTTTTTTCTACCACTTTTATCTGTTCTTCAAAGGCGGGATGTGAAATATCCACTACATGTACCAGGATATCGGCTTCGCGTACTTCGTCGAGGGTAGATTTGAATGATTCTATCAAGTGGGTCGGAAGTTTGCGGATAAAACCGACTGTATCCGTCAGAAGGAATGGCAGGTTTTCAATGGTTACCTTGCGTACGGTAGTGTCGAGTGTGGCAAAGAGTTTATTTTCGGCAAATACTTCACTCTTACTGAGCAGAGTCATTAATGTGGATTTTCCTACGTTGGTGTATCCTACTAACGCTACGCGTACCAGTTTTCCCCGGTTCTTGCGCTGGACACTTTTCTGTTTGTCGATCTCTTTCAATTCCTGCTTCAGGCGGGAAATCTTATCGAGGATGATTCGACGGTCGGTCTCTAACTGGGTCTCCCCCGGTCCACGCATGATGGTGCCGCCACCCCCCCGCTGCCGTTCGAGGTGCGTCCACATTCGGGTGAGTCGCGGTAACAGGTATTGGTATTGCGCCAGTTCCACCTGCGCTTTGGCGTGTGCTGTCTGTGCCCGCATGGCAAATATATCGAGAATAAGACTGGTACGATCCATAATGCGGATTTTAAGCTCTTTCTCAATATTACGAAGTTGGCGGGCGGAGAGCTCATCGTCGAAGATGATTACGCCTGTCTCATTCTCCTCCTCTTTCACGAAGTTCTCAATCTCCTGTAGTTTCCCTGTCCCTACAAACGTGGCTGTATTGGGAGTATCTAACCGCTGCACAAAACGTTTTACGGGTGCCAGTCCGGCCGTCTCGGCCAGAAAGGCCAGTTCGTCGAGGTACTCATTCACCTTCTCTTCGTTCTGGTCAGGAGTGATGAGACCTACCAGTACGGCATTCTCATTTTTTATTTCGTTGGTAATAAAATCTTTCATTTTTTGTCAGATTCAGGATTTGTCTTACGTCAATTGCTAATTCTCAATCTCAATTTTTATCTTTTATCCTCTATCCCTAATTTCAATTAAATCAATAAATAAATTCTCCCACTTTTCCACTTTCAATACTAAAACCAGAATCCAATTCCGGCACTGAAAACCACTTGGGAGTAATCCGGGATGAACTGGTATTTTAATTCGAAATTGGCCCGTACCCTGTAAGCTATATCGTGCTGCATTCCCAGGCCAAGGTTGGCGCCCAAGCGATGTTTTGTCCAACCCTCATCGGCAGGGTCGCTGTTCTTTGAAGCATCGTACTTCCATTGGGAATAATGGAGTCCGGCAATCGGATATAACGAAGCCGAGTAAGAAACCGGAAAAATATAATGAGCGTCTGCATCCGTCATCCACATGCCCACTCCTTTCCTTTTCAGGAAATAAGTAAATGAAGGGGCAAAACGTATATTGTTGGTATAATAGTAATGGGCATGTATACCCCCTCCTATGCTGTTAATCTCTGTTCCATATCCTGCGTGGACACCCAATCCGAAGGTACCTTCAAACTGTGCCTTCATTTTTGGAATGAATAGCAGCGATAAAAAACAGACCAAAATAAATATTCGTTTCATATTTTTAAGAATAAAGAGTAAAAAACAAAGATTTTTAGAACCAAGTATTCCAAAACGTTTTCACCGTCCAAAAAATGCGTTTAAACTTTTGTTTCTTAAGAGAATCAAGACTGTGTAAGTGAAAAATTAAGAGTGAAAGCCATCTCAACCGCTTAGGCACCTAATCACTTAGGCTCCTCTCCACTTTTTTAGTAAATCATTCCGCTTCCGAGGCAAAGTTTTTTCTCCTTGTCGTAAATCACTCCGAATTGACCCGCAGCAATACCCTGTATGGGTTCTGAAGAGTGGATACGGTACATGTCACCGATCCTTGAGACCCTTCCCGGCGTGAAGTCCGGTGTATGCCTTATCTTGAATGTGATCTCTTTTTCATCATCAAAATCATCCCAGATATCTTTGGTAATAAATTCAAATCCCTGCAGATTGATCACATCTCCGTATTGATGTTTTGTGTCATATCCCTTGGAGACATAGACGATATTCCGCTGTATATCCTTTTTTATCACGAACCAGGGACCGCCACTCAGTCCCAACCCTTTGCGCTGGCCAATGGTGTGGAACCAGAATCCCTGATGTTTGCCAAGGATATTTCCGGTCTCTAATTCTACGATAAGCCCTTCCTTCCTGCCCAGGTAGCGTTCGATGAACTCATTGTAATTTACTTTTCCAAGGAAGCATATCCCCTGACTGTCTTTCCGTTGGGCCGACGGCAACTTTTCACGTGCCGCGATAGCACGCACTTCTGATTTTAGCAGATTACCGATCGGAAACATCAGTTTAGAAACTTGCAGATAGCTTATCTGACCCAGGAAATAGGTTTGATCCTTTACATGGTCTTTCGCCGTGGAAAGCCAGGGCAGCCCGTCGATTTCGGTAGTAGTAGCGTAATGGCCGGTCGCTATTTTGTCGAACTGATGACCCCATTTCTGTTCGAAAACACCAAATTTGATCAGTTTATTACACATCATATCGGGATTGGGAGTCAATCCGCGCTTCACTGAGTCGATGGTATATCGCACGACACTGTCCCAGTACTCTTCGTGCAGTGATACAACCTCAAAACGGCAACTATATTTCCGGGCGATGAATGATACGATTTCAATATCTTCTTCGGACGGGCAATCAATATAACCATCCTTGTCTTCCATCCCTATTTTTATATAAAAGATGGTCGGGTTGTAGCCCATCTCCCTTAGCTGATGTACCACAACCGAACTGTCCACTCCTCCTGATACCAGTGCCGCAATCTCCATTCTTGCATCGAATTTTAATATACAAAGGTACAAATAAGAATTGAATCATGGAAAATGGGTTATTTATTACCAATAAGAAAAAAAATAGTATTACCTTTACAACTTCGGAATGGTGTACCAGTTCGCCATTACTGAGATTTTTTCCGGCAGGCCCCTTTGTGGTATTCCAGCCCTACCCCCGAAGCCTATTCGGGATTTGAGAGAGAAAAGAAAAAAACGATATAAATGACTTACAGATGGAATTATTCAACCCTTACAACCGACCAAAAAAATAAAAAAAATGAATTAGCGAAAGAATTAAATTTGCATCCCGTTCTTGCTGAATTGCTTATCAAAAGAGGTATAGAGACAAAAGAGAAAGCAATCGCATTTTTGTATCCAAAACTCAAGGAATTGCACGACCCTTTTCTCCTTCCCGATATGGATGTGGCGATCCGACGGATTGAACGGGCTCTGGGCAACAAGGAGCGGATCCTTATTTATGGGGATTATGATGTGGATGGTACGACTGCGGTTTCGTTGGTGTACAAATTCTTTCGGGGAATTACAAGTAATATTGATTATTATATTCCAGACCGGTACGATGAAGGGTATGGCATTTCGTTTCAAGGAATCGATTATGCCGTGGAGACAGGCGTAAAGCTCATTATCTCTCTCGATTGTGGCATTAAGGCCGTAAGTAAGGTTGCCTATGCCAAAGAAAAAGGTATTGATTTTATTATTTGCGATCATCACATGCCGGATGATCAACTTCCGGATGCCGTAGCTGTTGTCGACGCAAAGCGGCTCGACTCCACTTACCCGTACAGCGACCTGTCCGGCTGCGGTGTCGGTTTTAAATTAGTACACGCTTTTTCACAGCGAAACGGGTATCCTTTTTCTGATATCGAACCGCTACTCGATCTGGTGGCAGTAAGTATTGCGTCCGATATTGTCCCGCTTACGGGTGAGAATCGCATCCTGATGTATCATGGCCTGAAGCAGCTTAATTCTAATCCCAGTTTCGGACTGCGAGGTATTATTGAGATCTGTGGGTTGCAACGCAAACATATTACCGTTAACGATATTGTCTTCAAGATAGGTCCGCGCATCAATGCTTCGGGGCGGATGATGAACGGGAAAGAGGCGGTCGACCTGATGATCGAGAATGACATGACTTCTGCCAGGGAGAAGAGTAAGAATATTGATAAGTATAACGAAGACCGGCGTGAGCTGGATAAGAAGATCACAGACGAAGCAATAGCCTACATCGATAACCATATTGATATTATTCAACAGAAAAGCATTGTAATTTATAATGAAACATGGCATAAGGGGATCGTGGGAATCGTGGCATCAAGACTGACCGAGAAGTATTATCGCCCGGCAGTGGTGCTTACCAAATCGGGAGAAATGATCTCCGGATCTGCCCGTTCGGTTCCCGGGTTTGATGTATATAAAGCCATTGAGTCGTGTCGTGATATCCTGGAGAATTTTGGAGGGCATACCTATGCTGCAGGCCTGACATTGCGGGAAGAGAATCTGCAGGCATTTACCGAACGGTTTAATATGCTTTCTTTTGATGGTGTTGAGGCGCGGATGATGTTACCCCAGATTACTGTCGATGTGGAGATATCACTTTCACAGATAACCCCGGCACTCATAAACGGGCTCGACTTGTTTAATCCATTCGGCCCTGAAAATGAGAATCCCATATTTCTTACCAGAGAGGTGTATGATGCCGGAAACAGCAGGCTTGTGGGAAAAGAAAGCCGCCATATTAAGTTGGAGATTGTGGATAAGACAACTGACAGGCCATTTCCCGGCATCGCTTTTAGCCAGCACAATTTCTATCAACGTATTAAAGCCGGCCTGCCGGTGGATATTTGTTATACCATCGAAGAAAACAGGCATGGTGCCAATTCCTTTACTCAGCTTATTATTAGGGATATAAAGGAGTAATAATATAGGGCGTTTGCATATGCAATCGGATCTTTTTCATAATATACTGCGTGAAAACTGGGGGTATTCCTCATTTCGGCCTTTGCAGGAAGAAATTATCCAGTCTATATGGGAAGGACGGGATACCTTGGGGTTAATGCCTACCGGCGGCGGTAAATCGTTGACCTTTCAGGTGCCGGTATTGGGCATGAAGGGGATCTGTCTGGTGGTGACACCGCTGATAGCGTTGATGAAAGACCAGGTGGACAATCTGCGTGAGCGGGGTATCAAGGCGGCAGCCGTCTACTCGGGGATGTCGCGTGAAGAGATTATTACCACACTTGAAAACTGTATTTTCGGGGATTATAAGTTTCTCTATGTCTCCCCCGAACGACTCTCATCCGAAATTTTTATCGCAAAGTTGCAGGCCATGAATGTGTGTCTGCTGGTAGTAGATGAATCGCATTGTATCTCGCAATGGGGATATGATTTCCGTCCCTCTTACCTGAAGATTGCGGAAATCCGTAAACTGTTGGAAGGTGTTCCTTTGCTTGCACTTACTGCTACGGCTACCAGGGAAGTGGTAGATGATATCCAGGAGAAGCTGCTTTTCAAGGAAAAAAATGTATTCCGGGTAAGTTTTGAACGGGAGAACCTGTCGTATGTGGTACGGACTGTGGAGAACAAAACGGGGGAACTTTTGCATGTTCTTCAATCGGTTCCCGGATCGGCTATCGTTTATGTGAGGAGCCGGCAAAAGACGGCAGAGGTTGCGCAATCGCTCCGGAAAGCAGGTATTTCGGCCGATTTCTTTCATGCAGGCCTTTCTTACGAGGATAAGGTATTCAGGCAGAACGCCTGGAAGATGAATGAGTGTAGGGTGATGGTCGCTACCAATGCTTTCGGGATGGGGATCGATAAGCCCGATGTGCGTACCGTAGTCCATCTGGATCTCCCTAATTCGCTTGAAGAGTATTTTCAGGAGGCGGGTCGTGCAGGACGGGATGGAGAGCGTTCTTATGCCATTATTCTATATACAAAGGCCGATAGCGCCAAATTGAAAAAAAGGATAACAGATTCATTTCCTGCCCGTGATTTTGTACTGAGAGTCTATGAAGCGCTGGGGAATTATTACCAGATAGCCGTGGGGGCAGGGTATAACGATGTATATGATTTCAGCCTTCAGGAGTTTTGTCAGCCATATAAACTTCCTTTCCTTCAAACCCATCATGCGCTTAAAATATTGGAGCTTGCGGGATATATTGAGTATACGGAAGAGATAGACATGCGTTCCCGTATCCGCTTTCTGATCTACCGGGACGATATCTACTCGTTGCATCTGGAGAAAGAGATGGACGCCCTTTTGCATGCTATCCTGCGTAATTATACCGGTGTTTTCTCGGACGATGTATATATTGACGAGTCGTTACTGGCTGTAAAGACCGGAAAGAGCCGACGTGAGATTTGCGAGATGCTTATTGCCCTCTCCAGGGCAAAATATATCCGCTATATACCGCAGAAGAAAACACCTTTTATCGTGTTTACCACTTCCCGTGAAGATGCTCAGTTCGTATCCATTCCCCGTACTGTCTATGAAGAGCGAAAAAAACGTTTCGAAAAACGAATTTTTTCCATGATCGATTATGCGGAGGAGACAGATGTTTGTCGTGGCAGGATGTTGTTGATCTATTTTGGAGAACTTTTGACGGAAGATTGCGGACACTGCGACGTTTGTCTGAAGAAAAATGCGACCGGCCTGCCGAACTACCTGTTCCGCCGGATTGGAATAAAATTAAAAGATCTTTTATCGCAACGGGGGTCTCTGCGCTTTAATGAACTGGTGGATGCCGTGTCGGATGAAAATGAAAATCCGGATGAAAACAAAGAGAAGGTTATTCCTGTGCTCCGGTTTCTGATTGATATGGGAGAATTGGTATTGAATGATGATGTAGTGACACTTGTGGAGAAGGCTGAAAATTAAAAAGATATTTAGAAGAATAAGTTTTTTGTTTTAGTGCTGAAAGTGTATTACAAGGAATAAAATACTATAGGATCCACATTTTCTCTTTTGCTAATTATCCTTCGAGTAAAAAGAAAAAACACTTACCGAAAATCATCGACAAGTGTTTGATTGTTAGCGTGACTCCGACAGGATTCAAACCTGTAACCTTCTGATCCGTAGTCAGATGCTCTATTCAGTTAAGCTACGGAGCCCTCATTTGCGGGTACAAAAATACACTAATTTTGTCAAAACACAAAATAATTTGATGATTTGTTTTCAGATTCAAGATTGCGAATTCTGAATTTCTCCACTTCTATTCTTTATCTCTTATCGTGCGAAGCGTATTATTCTTTTCCAGCCTCCCCTTTTCACCTTAGTCACATCGGTATATTAGTAAATTGGTACATTAGTTTATTTTGGGTTCTTTGTTCTTTATTCTGAATAAAATAATAGAAAATAGTTTGTTGATTTTCTGAATTATTGTAACTTTGCAGTCCGATTATTAGTTTTTATCAATTAAGAGTTTGATTCATAGCTTTTTATTTGCCAAAACCCACCTTAGCCGGGCAAGATAAGGAGCAGTGAGGATCGACTTCACAGTAATTTACTAATTAAAATCAACAAAAGTGGATACACTAAGTTATAAAACTATTTCTGTAAACAAGGAAACGGCACAGAAAGAATGGGTTGAAATTGATGCCACCGGGCAACCGTTGGGCCGTCTCTGTTCCAAAGTAGCCAAACTGCTGAGAGGAAAGTACAAGGCAAGCTTTACCCCGCATGTGGATTGTGGTGATAATGTAATCATCCTGAATGCCGACAAGGTTGCGCTTTCGGGTAACAAATGGACAGATCGTATTTATTTGCGTTATTCCGGTTATCCCGGCGGACAACGCGAATATACTCCTGCCGATTTGATGGCAAAAGGTCCCGACAGACTTTTCAGAAAAGTAGTGAAAGGGATGCTGCCGAAAAATAAATTAGGCGATGCTATCATCAAGAACATGTATGTTTATGCAGGAAACGAACATCCCCACCAGGCCCAGAAACCCAAAAAATTAGATATTAATACGCTAAAATAATATGGAAGCAGTAAATGCAATAGGAAGACGCAAAGCAGCCGTAGCCCGTGTTTTTGTTACAGAAGGTACCGGCAAGATTGTGATCAATAAACGCGATCTGGAGAACTATTTCCCTTCTTCTATCCTTCAGTTTATTGTAAAACAGCCGCTCAACACCCTGAACGTAGCTGATAAATACGACATCAGGATCAACCTCGATGGCGGTGGTTACAAAGGACAATCGGAAGCAGCCAGATTAGGTATTGCCCGCGCATTGGTAAAAATCAATGCTGAAGATAAACCCGCATTGAGAGCTGCAGGCTTCATGACCCGTGACCCCCGAGTGGTGGAAAGAAAGAAACCGGGACAGCCCAAAGCCAGGAAAAGATTCCAGTTCTCCAAGCGTTAATACTCTGGCCATACGATCCGGAAGATTCCCGTTGTTGGTATCTTTTCGGGGTATGCCAATAAAAGCCGCTTAGCGGCTATAACGTTTAGTATCTAAATCGTAAGGACGTTATCCGACATCAATGAAGAATTGGGGTAATTTACCTTACGATTCGGTTTAGAAAAAGAATGTAAACGAATAAATTAAAAAACAAAAATGGCAAAATTAGAATTTGACCAACTTCTTGAGGCCGGAGCGCATTTCGGTCACTTAAAAAGAAAATGGAATCCTGCAATGGCTCCTTATATCTTTATGGAGCGTAACGGAATCCATATTATCGACCTCTACAAAACTATCGCTAAGGCAGAAGAGGCTGCTGCCGCTTTGAAACAGATTGCCAAAGCAGGTAAGAAAATACTCTTTGTCGCAACTAAAAAGCAGGCGAAACCTGTGGTTGAAGAGAAAGCGCAAAGCGTGAATATGCCTTATGTGATCGAACGTTGGCCGGGCGGTATGCTTACCAACTTCCCCACTATTCGCAAGGCAGTGAAGAAAATGGGTAGCATCGATAAGATGATCAAAGATGGTACGTTCGATACGCTCTCTAAACGTGAGAAACTACAAATTACCCGTCAACGTGCGAAGCTCGAAAAGATGCTGGGTTCCATTCAGGATCTTACCCGTCTTCCTTCTGCAATTTTTGTGGTAGATGTAATGAAAGAACAGATTGCGGTGAAAGAGGCTGAACGTCTAGGCATTCCCGTATTCGGTATTGTAGATACCAATTCGGATCCCTCCAATATTGATTTTGTGATCCCCGCTAACGACGATGCCGCCAAAGCGGTTGACCTGATCCTTGGATTCCTCTGTGATTCCATTAAAGAGGGATTGGATGAGCGTAAAGTGGAAAAAGCTGACGCCGCCGCTGCCGAAGAGCAGGACGAAGACGCTCCGCAACGCAGGGAACGCAAATCGAAAGCAGCCAAGAAAGAGCGCGTGAAGAAAGAAGATACCGAAGCGATGAAAGCTGCCGTAGTGAGCAAGTTTACGAAGGATGTAGAAGTTGACGAATAAGATTATAATCAAAATATAAGTATATAGAATATGGCAGTAACAATGGCAGATATCCAGCATCTACGCAAAATGACCGGTGCGGGGATGATGGATTGCAAAAATGCACTGAATGAAGCGAACGGGGATTTCGATGGTGCCATGGAAATAATCCGTAAAAAAGGACAGGCTGTAGCTGCAAAACGTGAAGATCGCGAAGCATCTGAAGGTTGCGTATTGGCAAAGACAGAAGGTGATTTTGCTGCGGTAGTGGCGTTACAGTGTGAAACAGATTTTGTGGCAAAGAATGAAGAATTCATCGCTTTGACACAGCAGATCCTTGATGCGGCCATCGCCCACAAACCGGAGAGTCTTGAACAACTACTTGCAGTGGAACTTTCCAACGGTACGGTATCACAACTGATTACCGATAAGATCGGGGCTACAGGTGAAAAAATGGAATTAGGATTCTACGAATACATTACCGCTCCTTATGTTACCTCTTATATCCATATGGGTAACAAGCTGGCGACCATCGTCGGTTTTAATAAGGCTGATGTGGATGAGCACGTAGCGAAAGATGTGGCAATGCAGGTCGCTGCCATGAATCCGATTTCTGTTACACCCGAAGGTATTCCTGCCGAAGTGAAGGAAAAGGAATTGGAAATTGCACGCGACAAAGCACGCGAAGCCGGTAAACCGGAAAACCTGCTCGACAGGATTGCGGAAGGAGCATTGCAGAAGTTCTACAAGGAATCGACTCTTCTTCAACAAGAATATGTGAAAGACTCCAAGAAGACCATTGAACAGTTTCTGAAAGAAAGCGATAAAGAGTTATCCGTTACTACATTCAAACGTGTATCGTTGAACGTGTAAGATATATTTTTGCGATTTAATAAATAGAACGCTCCGGAAGTTTTTTCGGGGCGTTTTTGGTGATTACCAATTACCAATTACCAATTACCAATTACTAATTACTAATTACCAATTACCAATTACTAATTACTAATTACCAATTACTAATTACTAATTACTAATTATCAAATCATGAAATCTTGACTCTTGGCTCTTGACTCTTGAATCTTGAATCTTGAAATCATCCTACGACCCATGTAAGCACATAGTCGGGATGTACTTCATAGTGTATATTGAAAGTACGGTTATGGTCGGTTTTGGTTTCCGTGGCTGTTATAATTCCTTTGGATGCGGGAGTGAACGGCTGGATATGGAGATGGTGCTTGAAATGGATCTCATTCTCTTCCATCAGCTTGAACATACTCTCTTTGGCAGACCAATGCAATAGTTGATGTACTGTTTTCTGTGAAGGATCTATGTACTCAGTATCCCCGATAAATTTGTCGGCTACCTTTCTGACCCGTTCCGACCGGATCTCGATATCAATTCCTATTAGATGGGTCTTATGTAGATAAATGGCCGCATAATCTTTTGTGTGGGATATGCTGATATGGTGGGTTCCGTCTTCCAAATAAGGTTTACCGTCCGGATGGTTAAGAATGGTTTTTTCTTCGTTTAACAGCATGAACAACAGGATACGGGTGGAGAGCCATTCGGTGGTGCGTCTTTCGGAACGAATGGTCTTTATATGTTCAACCGCGTCGGATCTCATATGTTCCGGAAGAAGTTGTAAAAGTTCTGCACGAGATTCATCCATCTTCCAAATCCCCAACAATCCTCCGTTATCGGTATGTTCTCTTCTGATCAGCATTTATTCCTCATTATTTACTGTTGGAGGGATGTAACGCACTTTGGTAATCCGTTTCTTGCTCAGGTCTTCTGCCTGGAAAGTATGCTTTTTGTAAATGAAACTCTCTTTCCGTTTCGGAAAATCGCCTTTCAATTCCAACAGTAACCCGGCAAGGGTGTCCACCTCTTCCGACATCTCCTCGAAATCTTTTGCCGGTAATTGGGTGATCTTGATAAAATCCTCTAACTGGGTTTTTCCTTCGAAAATATAAGAGCCATCTGCTTCAATAGTATAAAAAGGCAGTTCCTCATCATATTCATCACTGATATCGCCGACAATTTCCTCAAGGATATCTTCCATCGTGACCAATCCCGACGTGCCTCCGTATTCATCCACTACGATAGCCATATGGATCTTCTGGGTGCGGAACTCTTCCAGCAGGTCGTCGATACGTTTTGTCCTCGGCACAAAATAAGCCGGTCGGATCAACGTTTGCCATTTAAAAGAGGGTGTTTTCCCCAAGTGCGGTAGTAGATCTTTTACATAGAGGATTCCTTTGATATTATCAGCATTTTCCTCAAATACAGGAATACGTGAAAAACCGGCATCTACGATAAAATCAATCAGTTCTGTAAAAGGTTTTTGTAACTCAATAGCCACTATATCGCTTCTGGAGACTAATACATCATCTACCAGTTTATCCTTGAAACGGATAATTCCCTCTAACATCTCTTTTTCCTGTTCATGCGTAATCTCGTTAGACCTGATTTCAAGCGCCTTGGATAGGTCATTTGCCGAGATCTCATGCTGCCGTTGCGATGGAGTACGGTTAAAGGCGGCGGCATTTTTTGCGAGCAACGAAGAGAAGGGGCTTGCCAGTGCATTTATTAATCTGATAAATAGGATATTGTTTTCTGCGAAACGGAGGGGATATTGAGAAGCATAGAGCTTGGGAAGGATATTGCTAAATAAAAGAATAAGAGAGATAATGACAATTATTCCCGCTACAGAGAGATCAATGCTGTTCCCTCCGAAAAGGGTCGGACGGCTCAGCAGCCAAATGAGCAGCGCGGTGATGGAGACTTGCAGGAATAACTGGGCAACCACAAGGGATGCCAATAATTTTTCCGGTTTTTTGAGTAGGTTTGAAATGCGGATATTTTTTGGTTCTTCAGACGTGTGGAGGTCGTCGGCAAATTTCTTTTCCAGTGTAGTAAAAGCTACTTCAGCACCTGAAGCAATTGCATTTGAGATAATAAGCAGGAGAAGCAGTACCGCAATGATATAATCGGGCAATGCATGCAGACTTGCCGTCAGGTATACGTTTAATAACGATAAAGGGTCAGGGTCCAAGTGGCAATTTTTTAGTGAAACAAAGAGAGAATGTTTTAGCGCTTGATTTCCAGAAGGGAAGCGATAAAACATTCTCCCGCAAAATTACAATGTTTTATTTAAAATGGCAAATCATCTGCGTCTGAGATTTCGTCCTGCTCGTCGCTAAGGGCACTGCCCGACGAAGCGGCGTGATTTTGTCCATTTTCATTTTCCCTATTTCCAAATCCCTCGTCACTACCTCCCCTGCGGCCCAGAAGTTCCAGATTATCTGCCACAATTTCGGTAATGTACCTTTTCACCCCATTCTGGTCATCGTATGAACGGGAGCGGATTTTTCCTTCCACATACACCAATGTACCTTTCTTTACAAATTTTTCAGCAACTTGCGCCAATCCTCTCCAACATACAATGTTATGCCATTCCGTACGTTCAGGCACCTGCGTGCCGCCAGAAGTTGTGTAACCTCTTTCGCTGGTTGCCAGCGAGAAGTTCGCTTTAGCAACATCATTGTCAAAATACTTCATTTCCGGGTCTCTTCCCACATTCCCTACTAAGATTACTTTGTTTACCGACATAATTTAAAAATTTTTGGGTTTAGAATAGCTATCACTGTAAAAACAAAATTAAGCATTTATTTGTAATTAGCAACAATAAATATTCATTAAAATAGTCATTTTAAGTCACCTTTACTCCTCCATTTTTAATTCTCACAATGATAAAGTTCAACTCATATTGCTTAACTGATTAATTTAAATTGTCTCGAGATATTTGTGGGTTAATCTTGATACCGGATATTCCAAAAGTTGTTCATCATCAATTCTAAATATCTCCTTGGGAGGATTGAATGGAATCTCATCGGGAATAATTATCCGGTAAAAGTGAGTGTGTATGGCCTGGTGGGTAAGTTGATGTTTGATTGCCAGCCGGTGGTCGACTGAAAAAGTGGATATCCCGGCGAAGAGCTTCCTGAAGGGTTCTCTCTTTTCCAATTCTGTAAAATCGGATGGCAAAGTTGTTTCAATCAAAGGGAATTCGAACAGGTTTTTCCAGATATCCGAACCGTTACGTTTTTGCAGAAACGTGCTGCCGTTGTGTAATATATGGAAGTAGTGGAAATACCGGTTCCTGATGGAGATTTTCCGATCATTCACCGGAAGTTCACCCACCCGGTTCCCAGCAAAAGCGGTGCAGTAATCCTGAAGTACACAAGCTATGCATTTGGGCTGGGCAGGGGTACAGATCAAAGCTCCGAAGTCCATCACTGCCTGATTATATCTTCCGGGGTCTTGTGTGTCAAGCAGTGACTGGGCAATCTCTCTGATCACTTTTTTTCCTTCCGAGCTATGTATCGACAATGAAATGCCGAATAGACGGGCAATTACCCGGAATACGTTACCGTCCACTACGGCATAAGGCTCGTTGAATGCAATCGATGCAACAGCCGCCGCTGTGTATTCACCTACACCTCTCAGTGAAATGATATTAGAGTAAGTCGAAGGAAATACACCGTTAAAGATGCTCTTCACCTGTTTTGCTGCGGCATGTACATTGCGGGCACGGGTATAATAACCCAGACCTTGCCATAGTTTCAATACTTCATCTTCTTTGGCGGCAGCCAGTGATTCCACAGTAGGGAATCGCTCGATGAACCGAAAATAGTAATCCCTTCCCTGTACGACCCTTGTTTGTTGTAAAATTATTTCCGAGATCCATATTTTATATGGGTCAGTAGTTTCCCGCCACGGTAGATCACGTCCTTTTTTTTCGTACCAGCTCAGTAAAAGCGATGTAATCAATGAGTTCCTGTTATTCTCTTTCATTTCTTCTCCGTTCTGTTCTTCTTTGTTCCGGCAAAGCTAATGAAAAAAGTGGAAAGGTGGAAAAAGGTGGATAATGGGAAGGTACCTGAGTACCTGGGTGGTTAAGTGCCTGGGGGTGACTGGGGGGATTGGGGAAAGTAGCTGGCTGGGAAACGGGATGATTGGAGGTGAAGAATTGAAAATAGAAAGAGGGATAGAGGGAAAGTTGATTTTAATCTTGAATTTTTTAGATATTAAATCACAAATCTGAGGAAATTCGGAAAAATTCCATGCATTTATTTTTCGTGTTGAAAAAAAAGCTATATATTTGCAATCCAAAATTTTACTATTCAATTACCCCAAGGTATTATTATTAATATTAAAATATAGATAAAATGACTAAAGCAGACATTGTAAATGAAATTGCGAAAAAGACCGGCGTAGATAAGGCATCGGTATTGGCAACAGTGGAGTCTTTCATGGAAGTGGTAAAAGACTCTTTGGCAAATAACGAAAACGTATACCTCAGAGGTTTCGGAAGTTTCATTGTAAAAAAAAGAGCACAAAAAACAGCTCGTAACATTTCCAAAAATACAACTATCATCATCCCCGAACATAATATCCCCGCCTTTAAGCCTGCCAAAACTTTTGTAGGCCAGGTAAAAGGTGATAAATAACATATAATAAAAATAGGAGAAAAAGCATATGCCAAGCGGAAAAAAAAGAAAAAGGCATAAAATGTCTGTACACAAACGTAAAAAAAGACTTAGAAAGAATAGGCATAAGAAGAAGAAATAGCCGTCTTACTTTTTTACTCACTAATAGAGGAACAAACTTAAAAGAACCAATTGGCTATTAAGTTTGTTCTTTGTGTATAAAACAGGGTGAAGGTTCTGGCGAGAGCCTCCTTTCTGTTGTGACGACAGAAGCCTAAAGTATTGAAAATTAATTTATAAAACGAACAATTGTGACAAGCGAACTTGTTGTGGATGTTCAATCCAAAGAAATTACCATCGCGGTTCTCGAAGACAAGAAACTGGTAGAATTGCAACAGGAGAGCCAGGATGGTTCATTTGCGGTTGGAAACATCTACGTGGGCAAAGTTAAGAAACTGATGCCCGCCCTCAACGCTGCATTTGTGAATGTGGGACATAAAAAGGACGCTTTTCTTCACTACTTGGATTTAGGGGTTGAATTCAACTCTGTTCTCTATTTTCAGAAACAGGTTGAAGACAAAAAGAAGATACCGCAGCTCCAGAAGATGAAGCTGCAGCCCGAGATCGAGAAAGAAGGGTCAATCGCGGATATATTGAAAGTAGGGCAGGAAATATTAGTGCAAGTAGCCAAAGAACCTATTTCAACGAAGGGTCCGAGATTGACGGCCGAAATCTCCTTCGCAGGACGATTTATGGTGTTAATACCATTTATCAACAGGGTATCGGTATCACAAAAGATTAAATCGCGCGAGGAGCGTGCCCGGCTGAGACAGTTGATGCAGAGTATCAAACCGAAAAATTTCGGAGTGATCATACGCACCAATGCTGAAGGTAAACGGGTAGCCGACCTCGATGCGGAACTCAAGGTGCTGCTAAAGAGATGGGAAGATAATATCGGCAAGATACAGAAAGCCAAGGCCCCCTCTTTGATTTATGAGGAAACGGGACGTACAGTAGCACTGTTACGCGATATTTTTAGTCCCTCTTTCGAGCAGATCCATGTCAATGACCAGGAAGTAGCCCGGCAGATTGCCGATTATGTGAGTGTGATTGCCCCCGACCGTAAGAATGTGGTCAAGGAATATAAAGGAGCACTCCCCATTTTAGATAACTTCGGCATTACCAAACAGATTAAATCGCTCTTTGGAAAAACTGTTACGTTTAAAAACGGTGCTTATCTCATTATTGAGCATACCGAAGCATTGCATGTGATTGATGTGAATAGCGGAAACCGTAACAAATCAAAACTCGGTCAGGAAGAGAGTGCTTACGAAGTAAATGTGGCTGCCGCCGAAGAGATTGCCCGCCAGTTGCGTTTGCGGGATATGGGAGGTATTATCGTCATCGACTTTATTGACATGAATAAAGGGGAGCATCGTAATAAGTTGCTCGCCAAGATGCAGGAGTTGATGGCTAAAGACAGGGCCAAGCATAATATCCTGCCATTGAGCAAATTCGGATTAATGCAGATTACGCGCCAGCGTGTCCGCCCCGAAATGGAAGTTGCCACAAGCGAGGTTTGCCCCACCTGCTTTGGTAAAGGAAAGATAAAGTCGTCGATTCTTTTCACAGACACATTGGAAGGAAAGATCGATTATCTAGCGACCAAGCTAAAAGTGAAGAAATTCAGTCTGCATATACATCCCTATGTTGCAGCTTATGTTCAGCAGGGTCTCTTTTCGTTGAAGTACAAATGGAGAAAAAAATTCAATGTAGGTATGAAAATTATCCCCGACCAGAAGCTCGGGTTCCTGCAATATGAATTTTATGACAAAGAAGGAAACGAAATAGATCTGAAAGAAGAAATTGAAATGAAATAATATCCCGTACTAACGGGACGAAAAACTAATAAAAACCGGTATTCTGTATTGAGTACCGGTTTTTTGCGTTTTTACACCCAGTCCACATTATAATATAGAAGTATTTGTTTGAGATCGCCATTCCCCTTGAGGCGGGATTCTGCTGTTTTGATCAATTCCCTTACTTGGGAGGGAGAGAAGTGATGGTCGATTTTCAGTAGGACTTCACGAATATGTTGTTGTTGAATACGGCTGATTATAGGTTTGTTGGGACCTAACACTCTGTTCCCGAGTGATTGTCTTAGTTGTTGACAAATAAATGCTGCTCCGGATTCCACTTTCCGCTCATCCTTATGTTTTAGGGTAATGGAGATCAGACGGGTGAATGGAGGATATTTAAACAGTTTCCTCTCTGTGATTTGGGACTGATAAAAACTTTCGTAATCGTTACGGATGATAAACCTGTAAATCGGTTGTTGGGGGTCGACAGTCTGGATAATGACCACTCCCTGCTTGTCTCTTCGTCCTGCCCTACCTGCCGCTTGGGTAATCAACTGGAAACCGCGCTCGTGTGAACGGAAATCAGGGTAGTTCAACATCGAGTCTGTTGCAACAATACCTACCACACGCACATTCCCGAAATCCAACCCTTTTGAGATCATCTGTGTGCCGACCAGTATCTGAATCCGGTTCTCCTGAAAATCGTTGATGATACGCTCGAATGAATCCTTGCCGCGTGTAGTATCACTGTCCATTCGGGCCACTACTGCGTCGGGAAAGAGTTGTGCTACCTCCTCTTCGAGCCGTTCAGTACCGGTTCCGAGCGATTTCAACTCTCCTTCGTGGCATGAAGGGCATCCGGATGGCAAAGGGTAGGAGGTATTGCAATAGTGGCATATCAGGCTGTTAGCTTTCTTGTGGTAGGTAAGAGTGACATCACAGTGGTTGCATTTCGGTGTCCAGGCACATGATTTACATTCAACCATTGGAGCAAAACCGCGACGGTTACGGAAAAGGATGGCTTGTTCCCCGTTTTCCAGCGCCTTATTGATCTCGTCCATCAATACAGGGGCAAGTAAGTTCTTCATTTTCTTCCGACGACGCAGATCTTTAGTATTTTGCAGGCTGACCAGGGGTGCCTCTATATTGCCGAAGCGCTTATTCAGGGTCACCAGTCCATATTTACCTGTTTGGGCATTGTAATAGGACTCAATGGCAGGAGTTGCCGATCCCAACAATGTTTTTGCACCTGACATATGTGCCAGCATGATGGCCGTATCGCGTGCATGATAACGGGGTGAAGGCTCCTGTTGTTTGTAGCTGGTTTCATGTTCTTCATCCACAATCACCAACCCTAACCGCCGGAACGGAAGGAAAAGGGAGGAACGTACACCCAATATAATTTCATAGGGTGTCTCTGACAACATCTTTTGCCAGATTTCTGTCCGCTCCTGGTCGTCAATCCCGGAGTGGTAAATACCTATTTTATCACCGAAAACAGCCTGCAGCCGTTGGGTGAGTTGTGTGGTCAGGGCGATTTCCGGCAGGAGGTAAAGTATCTGTTTGCCTTCGGTAAGAAGTTGATGGATAAGATGGATATAGATTTCTGTTTTTCCGCTGGAAGTGGCTCCGTGTAAAAGGACAGTCTGTTTATCGGAAAAACTGCTTTGAATAGTGTCTAATGCTTTCTGTTGTTCTTCGCTCAGAGGGTAGGGGGTACGAGTCGGTGCTGTTTTTTGGTGGAGGCGGCTTCTCCCTACGGAAAAAAGGTGTAGTATCTCTTTCCGGAGTAGTCCGTTCAGTACTGCCGGGGAGTAGCCGGTCAGCTCTTTTACCTCTCTCTTGCTGATACTTTCCCTACCGGTTTCGGTGAGAAACCACATAATTTCGTCCAGCAGTAACTGCTGTTTGCGCGCCTTTCCAATGGATGCGCTAATAGCAATATCATCCAGTGTAGGATTGATCCGTAGATATATTTCACTTTTCGGGATGAAGCCGGGTTGTAGGTCGGCCGGCATCATCGGGGAGGGAAGTGCTGCTTTGAACACATCTCCTTGTGCGGAGAGATAATAAAAAGAGATCCATTCCCACAATTCCAACTGTTGTTCGGTTACAACAGGGGTCGAATCGAGAAGGGACTGGATCTCCTTGACGGTGAAATTTTCAGGCGATTGCCGGTGTATTTTTGTGACGATGGCTGTGTAATATTTTCGCCTTCCGAAGGGTACGGTTACCCTGAATCCTCTCCCGATCTTGTGTTGCATTTCCGCCGGAATGGCGTATGTGAACAGGCCGGAAAGCGGAAGTGGCAATATTACATCAGCATACATGCATTAAAAGTATACGGCTGCCGTCAGTGACCAGGTGCCTTTTTTCCCGTTGAACGCGTCGGTCCATTCCGGTTTGTCCACCGAATAGTTGTCGGTCATTCGTATCCCGTAGTTTACCCCTACCGCCAACCGGCTGAATAGTTCGGCGCCTAATCCGAGGTTAACTCCCGCTTCAAAGCTTTTCGCCTCCACTTCGCCTTTTATCGTCTCCCACGTGAAATCATCACTTGCAATCAGGAAACGCGCATAGGGACCACCCGCCAGATAGGCTTTTACGGGAAGAAGGAACCCTATCTTGTATTTCAGGTTCACCGGTACATCCAGATAGTGGTTGGATACTTTCTGTACTATGCTTTGGGCTCCCTCTTCTGAAACGTCTTTTACGTTCATCCGGTCGTTGCTGTACAAGATGGCTCCTTCCACTCCAAGGTTCACCACCGGCAGCATAAATTCAGCCGTAGGCCCTATTTTGAATGAATTCAGGTTCTCCACTTCGAATACTTCTTCCGAAAAAGATGGTTTGTTGAGGCCTACTTCACCCCTTAACCCGAAGCGTAATTGTGCGTTGGCTGTTGCTCCTATTAGGAGGAAAGCGGCCAGTGCACTTAAGAATAATGTTTTTGTTTTCATATCTAGTCTGTTTAGTAAAACATTGTGTTAGTTTGTCCAATCAAAAGACAAATGTACACATATGATATTGGTAAAACAAAAAAGATTAGAGATAGGTTGTTAAATAAACCATAAAATGAAATAACAGTTCCTATGAATGAGATGCGGTTGTATATGTGAAAAAGCGTTTAACTCCCTTTAATACAGGAGAAAACGCTTTTTTGCAGTTATAAATTATAAGTTATGAATTATCACTCCTTGTCCCGATTTATCGGGATTGGCATATTAAAATCACTTCTTATTTCTAAGTTCTAACGTCAATCCGCAAACTTTGCTCTCAGGAACTCGCGGTTCAACCGTGCGATGTTGGTGATAGAGATGTTCTTCGGACATTCTACTTCACAAGCACCGGTGTTGGTGCAGTTTCCGAAGCCTAGTTCGTCCATCTTGGCCACCATAGCTTTGGCACGTTGTTTCCTTTCCACACGTCCTTGCGGCAGTAAAGCGAACTGGCTTACTTTGGCAGATACGAAAAGCATGGCCGAACCGTTCTTGCAGGCTGCCACACAAGCACCGCAGCCGATACATGCCGCGGCATCCATTGCCATTTCGGCGTCGTCGCGTGGGATAGGGATCGCATTGGCATCCGGGACACCGCCGGTATTGACCGATACATAACCACCTGCCTGGATGATCTTATCGAAAGCCGAACGGTCTACCATAAGGTCTTTGATAATGGGGAAACCGGCAGAGCGCCAAGGCTCTACAGTGATGGTGTCGCCATCGTTAAAGCGGCGCATATGGAGCTGGCAGGTAGTGATTCCTTGGTCTGGACCATGCGGATGTCCATTGATATATAAACTACACATACCGCAGATACCTTCGCGGCAGTCGTGGTCGAAAACCACCGGCTCTTTACCTTCATTGATTAGTTGTTCATTCAGGATATCGAGCATCTCCAGGAATGAGCTTCCCTGTGAGATATTTTCCAATGGGTAAGTTTCGAAGTGCCCTTTGTCTTTCGGTCCGTTCTGGCGCCAAACTTTTACTTTTATGTTGATATCTTTATCCATGATCGTTTTGTTGTTTTAAAGTTTACCCGTCATTCATCAACAGTCTAAGATTTGTAATTCCTTTGCTGGCGAACCACAAACTCATAATTAAGCGGTTCCTTGTACATCACCGGATCTTTTTCTTCTCCCTGGTATTCCCAGCAGGAAACATAAGAGAACTGATCGTCGTGGCGTAAAGCTTCACCTTCGGGCGTTTGATGCTCCAGGCGGAAATGTCCTCCGCAGGACTCTTCGCGGTCGAGTGCATCGTGTGCCATCAGCTCGCCGATCTCGATAAAGTCAGCCAGGCGCAACGCCTTTTCGAGTTCCACGTTGAGCGTTTCTTTGTTGCCGGGAATGCGTAAGTTGGTCCAGAAATCCTTTTTCACCTCTTTCAGTTTTTCGATCGCTGTCTTCAATCCTTCCGCGTCGCGGCCCATACCTACGAAGTCCCACATGATATGGCCCAACTCCTTGTGGATATGGTCAACAGAGTGTTTCCCTTTGATATTCATCAGACGGTCGATCCTCTCGTTGATCTCTTTTTCGACCTTCTCAAATTCAGGTGCGTCGGTCTTGAAGCGCGGCACGTTGATCTGGTCGGCCAAATAGTTTTGTATGGTGTAGGGAAGTACGAAGTAGCCGTCGGCCAATCCCTGCATCAGTGCAGATGCTCCCAGACGGTTGGCACCGTGATCGGAGAAGTTGGCTTCACCGATGGCAAACAATCCGGGAATGCTGGTCATCAATTCATAATCTACCCAGATACCTCCCATGGTGTAGTGGATGGCAGGATAAATCATCATGGGCGTCTCATAAGGATTATCATCCACGATCTTTTCATACATCTGGAAGAGGTTGCCGTAACGGGCTTCCACCACATCCTTGCCCAGGCGGTTGATCGCTTCGGCAAAGTCGAGGTAAACAGCCAGACCGGTATTGCCTACACCATAACCTGCGTCGCAACGTTCTTTGGCGGCACGGGATGCCACGTCACGTGGAACAAGGTTCCCGAATGCCGGGTAACGGCGCTCCAGATAGTAGTCGCGGTCTTCTTCCTTGATATCTGTTGGTTTCAGCTTACCCTCACGGATAGCTTTTGCATCTTCTAATTTTTTCGGCACCCAGATACGTCCGTCGTTACGCAGTGACTCCGACATCAATGTCAGTTTCGACTGGAACTCTCCATGTACCGGAATACAGGTAGGGTGAATCTGTGCCATACAGGGGTTGGCAAAGTAAGCACCTCTCTTGTAGCATTGCCATGCAGCTGAACCGTTGGAGGTCATCGCGTTGGTCGACAGGAAGAAAGTATTTCCATATCCTCCTGTGCCAATAACTACGGCATGGGCGGCAAAACGCTCTAATTTACCTGTGACTAAGTTGCGGGCGATAATACCTCTTGCCCTGCCGTCGATGATGACCAGGTCGACCATTTCGTAACGGGTATAGAGTTTCACCTGTTTTTTGTGTATGGCACGGCTCAAGGCTGAGTAGGCACCGAGCAGGAGCTGCTGACCCGTTTGTCCACGCGCATAGAATGTACGGGAAACCTGTGCTCCACCAAACGAACGGTTGTCGAGCAAGCCGCCGTATTCGCGAGCAAAAGGAACGCCCTGTGCCACACACTGGTCGATAATACTGTTCGATACTTCTGCCAGACGATATACATTGGCTTCGCGGGCACGGTAGTCACCCCCTTTGATTGTATCGTAAAACAGACGATAGACAGAGTCACCGTCGTTCGGATAATTCTTTGCTGCATTGATACCTCCCTGCGCTGCGATAGAGTGTGCACGGCGGGGAGAATCCTGGATGCAGAAATTCAGTACATTGAACCCCATCTCACCTAATGAGGCGGCTGCCGATGCACCGGCCAGACCGGTACCTACCACAATGATATCGAGGCGGCGTTTATTGGCCGGGTTCACCAACTTTTGATGGTTTTTGTAATTGGTCCATTTCTCGGCGAGAGGTCCTTCGGGGATTTTGGAATTTATCTTGTTCATAATATTCAATTGCTTTTAGTTATCCTAATAGGTTAGAGTATCCGAGGTATATTGCTATGGGTACAATAAAAAATCCCAGACAGATAATGGTTGAAATTACATTCCCTAGCACTTTGATGCGTTTCATCCATACGCCGTTGTTTACTCCAGCAGAATGAAGTGCGCTCCAGAAACCGTGCATCAGATGGAACCAGAGAGCAATGAAAGCTAGTTCATAAAAAATTACAACCCAAATGTTGGAGAATACTTCTGCCACCAACTGGGCGCTGTCATGCCGTGCCCCTTCAATCATGAATAGCTCCTTGAACTGCATCTGATACCAGAATTGAAAAAGATGTGCGATTAGGAACAGCAGTAAAAACAGTCCTAGGACGAACATGTTCTGCGATGACCAGGTGGTCTTGGTCTTGCTCGAAGACTCATACCTTTCTTTCCCGCGAGCTTTCCGGTTCTGTATCGTGAGGATAATCCCCCAGATAATGTGGATCACGAAACCTGCCGCGATAACTCCCGTCCCGACAATAGCCCACCAGTTCGCACCAAGGATTTCATTGGCGAGAAAGTCGTACGTCTCATAGTTGAAGAGCAGTACCAGATTCATCGACATGTGGAATAACAGGAACAGAATCAGAAAGAGGCCGGAAATACTTTGGACAAATTTCCGCCCGATAGATGATTTGATTAACCAACTCATAAAGTTCTCTTTTTTAAATTATTTTGATGTATTAATTTTTTTATGTCCCGCTTTTACTGTTACCGAAATAAGATATTCTGTTCAGCACTGCAAAAGTACAACTTTTTATCTGTTTACCCAGAACAATTTAATGAAATATTTCTTTAATTGTTCTTTGCCGGAGCAGGCGCCCTCAATTGCTGATATTTTGTTATCTTTGCATGTTCAACAAAAACGATATTGAATCATTATGGATATAGTATTAAGTGGTATTCGCTCTACCGGAAAATTACATTTAGGAAACTATTACGGTGCTTTACGCAACTTCATCAGGATGCAGGAGGAAAACAGGTGTTATTTCTTTATTGCCGACATACACTCCCTCACCACGCATCCCGACCCGAAGATGCTTCATGAGAATGTGAAGAACGTATTGGTGGATTACCTGGCTGCGGGGATTGACCCCGAGAAGTCGGTGATCTATGTGCAGAGCGACCTGCCTGAAACAGTAGAACTATATCTTTACCTCAATATGCATGCTTATCTGGGAGAACTCTCCAAAACCTCTTCATTCAAGGAGAAAGCACGCAAACAACCTGAGAACGTGAATGCGGGATTGCTTACCTATCCTACGCTGATGGCTGCCGATATCCTTATCCATCGTGCCGATAAAGTGCCTGTGGGAAAAGACCAGGAGCAGCATCTCGAAATGACGCGCCGCTTTGCCCGCCGCTTTAATCATTTCTATGGAGTGGAATACTTCAAGGAGCCGGTGGCCTATAATTTTGGGGAAGAACTGGTGAAGATACCCGGACTGGACGGTAGTGGAAAGATGGGGAAATCGGAAGGTAATGCCATCTACCTGGGTGAAAGCCCGAAAGAGATAGAGAAAAAGGTGAAAAGGGCGCTTACTGACTCAGGCCCGACCGAACCCAATTCCGTGAAACCCGATTATATTGAGAATCTTTTTACCCTCCTTCGCGTGGTCTCTACCCCCGAAGTGGTGCAGCATTATGAAATGCAATGGAATACCTGTGCCATCCGTTACGGTGACCTGAAAAAGCAACTGGCCGAAGATATTATTAAAGTTACAACTCCCATCCGTGAGCGGATCCAGGAGATTGAAAAAGATGATGCTTACCTGCGTAAAGTAACCCTTGAGGGTGCGGAGAGAGCAAGGGAAAGTGCCCGGAAAACCATTGAAGGTGTAAGGGAGATAGTCGGGTTCAAGCCTTTTTAAGAACTGTAGTTCCTTCTCAACAGATTCCTTTTTAAACTTTTCAGTCGATCGGTTGTTCACCCAAAGTAACAGGAAAAAGAAAAGTATGTCCTTATGCTGACATTTAAATCGCTTGAATTAAAAGACAAAGATATCATCAATTCCTATCTGCGGCATCAAAACTATCGGGCTTCAGACCTTTGTTTTACCAATTTGTATTGCTGGGGAAAAAAATTCGATACGCAATTTGCGATAACGTGCGATTGGTTGTTTATCAGGTTTAAAGATAATAATGTCCGGAATTCCTATCTTAAACCGGTAGGGAGAGGCAACCTGAAAGAGGCTATTGATCTCATCCTGGAAGATCATTCGTCATACAGCACCCCTTTTCAGATGAGAGGGTTGACAGAAGAGATGATCGGCGAGATTGAGGCAGTGATGCCCGGTCAGTTCGACTACAAACTCAACAGGTCGGTCTCTGACTATATCTATACGACCGAAAAACTGATTCATTTGAAAGGCAAGAAACTGCAGAGTAAACGAAATCATATCAACCGGTTCAAACGGGAGAATGTCTGGAAGTACCATTCTCTAACCGGCAACCCGGCATTGGTGGAAGAGTGTAAGAATATGCTCGACAAGTGGATGGAAATGAATAAGGAGGAGAAAGATCCCTCGCTGATTTATGATGATTATGCCACTACCCTGATGCTTGATAATTTTGAATACTTTGGTTTGAAAGGTGGGTTGATTTGTGTGGATAACGAGATTGCCGCTTTCACTATAGGCGAACCACTTACCGAAGATACTATCGTGGTGCATGTGGAAAAAGCGTTTACCGCCATTCATGGTGCCTATACCATCATCAACCAGCAGTTTGTAGAAAACGAGGCATCCCAGTTTCTTTATGTGAACAGGGAAGAGGATATGGGGATAGAGAATCTCCGACAGGCCAAGCTCTCTTACCACCCTGATATCCTGCTCGAAAAATACAACGCGAGATTTAAATAATTCGTGCTTTGTACGTTATTCGCTTTGCGTTATTCAGCTTCGCTGTTATTCACTTCGTGTTATTATTTGTAACAACTGAACAGTAATTGGACAACAACCGAACAACAACTGGAAATCTATTGAATAGCAATGATCCAATTTGCCGACGAAACGATAAGGCCACAGGTCCGGGAGATATGGAAGACCGTCTTCGGCGATCCTGACGACTATATGGATGTCTATTTTCGACACAAGTACCGTGACGAAAACACCCTGGTATACGTGGTAGAGGGTAAAGCTGTCGCATCACTGCAGATGTTGCCTTATCTTTTTACCTTTTGTGGAACGGAAATTCCCATCCTTTATATTGCCGGTGTTTCTACTCTTCCGGAATATCGAAGGAGGGGGTATATAAGTCAACTGCTGGCCAGAAGTTTTGAAGAGGCGGCCCGTAGAGATATATCGTTGATGCTGCTCGTTCCGCAGGAGGAGTGGTTGCTGGAATTTTATGACCGGTATGGTTTCGCACAAACATTTGATGCCGGAATAACGGAGTTACCTTCATTGAAGGCGTTAGTGGAAAAATATCCCGGCGACCTGCATGCGGCCTTCCGGGAATTCGATACCCTGTTCAGGCGGAAAGATATGACCGTACAGAAATCATTCGATGATTTCCGTGCTATCGTGGAGGAAGCGGCACTTTATGATTTTCCACCTGTGAAGAATTTAATGGGGATGGCGCGTGTGATTGATGCGGAAAAAATAGTTCGTCTTTTTTCTGAACGCCACAGCCGGAATTCTTTTTCAATTACCGTTAATGACGAGCTATTAAAAGAAAATAATACCCTATTCACGATTGAAAACGGAAAAGTGAAGAGGGGGGCTCCTATCGTTGAACCTCTACTTACAATTGATATAAGGGAGTTGGCTCAGTTACTACTTGGATACCATACCTCAAAAAAAGAAGAACCCTTTAACAAACTCTTCCCCGAAAAACAACCCCAAATGCATTTTATGTTGGAGTAACAATTCAATGTGCCAATGATAATAATATGCTGAATGCTAATAAATTTGAATGATATAATGCTTTAATGATTCAATTAACACATTACCATATTCGTAAATTAGCACATTCATTATAACCACTTCTTCTTTTTAAAGAAAATCAGCAGACCCACTACCGGAAGAACCATCAGCGCAATGGAAAAAGGATAACCTAGTACCCACTCATACTCGGGCATATAGGTAAAATTCATTCCGTAAATACTGGCAACAAGGGTCGGCGGCAGAAAGATGACATTAAAGATGGTGAATATCTTGATGATTTTGTTCTGTTCGATGTTTACATACCCGAGGAAGGTGTCCTGCAGATAGTCGAGGCGGTCGAAACTGAACTTGATATGCTCTACCAGCGAGTTGATGTCCTTGATGATAATGGTGAGCTTGGGTTGTAGTTCGGCCGGGATAAATTCACTCCGCAACATGCTGGATACGGTACGTTGCTTGTCGATGATATTTTCGCGGAGCATCATTGTCTTTTCCTGCAGGTTCTTGATTTCCGACAGTAACTCCTCATCGGCTTCTTGTAAGGTAAGCGTATTACTCAACTGGGTAATCTTCTGGGTCATATTCTCAATCATGTCGGCATCGAATTCCACGCGGGTTTCCAGGAGCGCCACCAACACATGTGCTCCGGTGGGGTAGTTCCGCGGGTTGGCCGATATCTTCTTTACCGTCTCGTGGAAAGAGATCAGCTCTTGACTCCTGACAGTTACCAGAATGTTGTTTTTGAGGATAAATGATACGGGGTCGGTTTCGAAATTAGACAACAGGAAATTGGAGTTGACGACTAGCGTGTCGTTGGTTTCAATGTAACGCGACGACATCTCGATCTCAATCATCTCTTCCTCTTCCTGGATATATATCTTGAGAAAATCCTCGAGTTCGTTTTCAACCTCCTCATCCACGTCGTTGAGGTCGATCCATAAAAAATTGCCGATTGGGTTTGACTTTAGGAAATCGAGGCTGCGGCTCAATCTCACGATGCCGTCTTTATGATAAAAAAGTTTTACTTCCGCCATGGTGTCTCTTTTTTAATCGTGATTCAAATTAGTTCAAAAATGGTCTATTTCTCTTCCGGTTGGGCTCGGCTGATGAACGGTTCCAGTAAATTGGTCAGCTCTTCGAATTGCTCGATCGACAGTTGCTCCGGTCGTTTCATGAGCATCGGGTCGTCGGGCAAAGGATCCTCTCCGGACAGTAGTGACTTGACTGAGTTGCGGAGCATCTTTCGCCGCTGGTTGAATCCTGTCTTCACTACCATTTTGAATAACTTTTCATTGCAGTTGAGCCGCTTTCGCTTGTTACGGGTAAGCCGTATAACTGCCGATTTGACTTTGGGCGGAGGGATAAACGCCTGTTCACTCACCGTGAAAAGGTACTCTATATCGTACCATGCCTGCAGCAAGACAGTGAGAATGCCATAAGTTTTGCTGCCCGGTGAAGCGACCATGCGTTCCGCAACCTCCTTTTGAATCATACCCGAACAACAAGGGACGGAGTCCTTGTTATCGAGCACTTTAAAGAAAATCTGTGATGAGATATGATAGGGATAATTGCCAATAATGCAGAAAGGGGTGTCGAAGTGGTTGGCAAAATCCATCCGCAGAAAATCCTGCTCCAGAATTTTACCATTCAGTGTAGGATAATGCTCTTTGAGGTAGGCGACCGATTCGCGGTCGATCTCTATCACGGTAAGCTCTCTCCGGTTCTCCAGCAGGAATTCCGTAAGCACACCTGTCCCAGGCCCCACCTCCAACACAGGTAGCGAGGGAAACTGATCGAGGGTGGCCGCGATACGGCGCGCTATTTCCTTGTCCTTAAGGAAATGCTGCCCCAGGTTTTTTTTTGCTTTTACCGGAAACATTGCAATATGGCGATTATTCCTTATCTTTACCGCCGCAAAGGTAACATTTTATTACGTAAAACAGGATAAATGCGTTCATAAAAAAAGAGATATGGCCGTCGGACGGCTTATGTCCGCATGCCTTTGCATTGAGGTGATAATCATGGTTGTATAAGACAATAACGGATTACAGGTGAAAATAAATAAGGATTCGTTCAAGAGCCTGTTAAAGATACTGTTTTCCTTGTCGCTCGGATTACTGATTTTTTGGGCGATGTATAGGAATACTGATATAAAGGAGTTATGGGCCATTATTAAATCGGCCAATATAGGTATCATTATACTCTCACTTATCTTTGGCCTGATAGGTAACACCATCAGGGGTTTGAGGTGGGAGTTGTTTTTGCATTCGCTCGGGTATCATCCCCCCAGGGCCAGTATAATCTATGCTACGTGGGGGAATTTTGCCGTCAATTTTGTATTGCCTCGGGCAGGAGATGTGTGGCGTTGCGGTGTGGTGAGCCGGTACGATAAGATCCCTTTCTCCAAAACTCTTGAAACCTTTTTTGTCGATAAGATGATGGAGGTGGTCACGGGACTGGTTATTATTTTTGTCAGCGTATTGCTCTATATCGATTTCTTTGTCTCCTATCTGCGTGATAACCCCCAGTTTGCCGAAGGTTTTACAAATCTGTTTGCTTCAGCCTGGATCTATGTGGGGTTGGCTGTTGTAGTGCTGTTTATAGTGCTTATGCTTACGGTTTTCAGGAAAACCGCACTAATGGTGAAGATTGATAAATTCATTAGTACGCTTAAGTATGATCTGAAACTGATCATGCAGATGAAAGAGAAAAAACGTATAATAATTTACACGATACTGGTCTGGTTATGTTTTTATTTGTATTTTTACATTTGCTTTTATGCGTTTGATTTCACGAAAGATCTTGGCCCTTTGGCCGGTTTGATCGTCTTCGCAATGACTATTATCGGTATTTCTGTCCCTGTACAGGGAGGAATAGGGCCGTGGCACTTTACAGTAATCTCTTCTCTCCTTATCCTGGGAGTGGCAGAGAATCATGCACTCGCGTTTGCCGGAGCAGTGTTTACCGTCCAATCGGTATGGCAGATACTCTACGGACTTTTTGGCGTACTCGCCATGCCGTATGTGAAAAGAGAACAAAAATTATAATGATATGGCTGCAGTAGAAATTTTGAATTTAGACCCGCAAAGAGTTTGGAAGCATTTTTATTCACTTACACAGATACCCCGTCCCACCGGACAGATGGAAGAGGTGACCCGTTTTGTGACGGATTTTGGGAAATCGCTCAATTTGGAAACAAAACAGGATGGCGTAGGTAATGTGGTGATAAGAAAACCGGCTTCAAAAGGGTATGAAAGTAGTAAAGGAGTGATCCTGCAATCACACCTTGATATGGTACCTCAAAAAAATGCGGGTGTGAAGCATGATTTTACCACAGATCCCATAGAAACATATATCGACGGAGAATGGGTAAAAGCCCGTTCTACTACGTTGGGTTCCGACAACGGCATCGGTTGTGCCATGATGATGGCTGTGCTGGAAGATGACTCCCTGCAGCATCCTCCGCTTGAAGCACTTTTTACTATCGATGAGGAGGTCGGAATGGATGGTGCGAATGGTCTGGGGAAAGGATTCCTGGAAGGTTCAATAATGCTCAATCTCGATACTGAAGAGGATGGGGAGCTCTGTATCGGCTGTGCCGGAGGCAGGGATGTGAATGTCTCCTTCCGTTTTCAACCCGATAAAGAGATTGAAGAAGGTGATGTGGCCTATAAAGTGAGTTTGCAGGGATTGAAGGGAGGACACTCCGGAGTACAGATACATCTGGGACGTGCCAATGCCAACAAACTGATGAACCGATTCCTGAAAGATGTCGTGGCCAATTACGAAGCCCGTATTGCCAGCATACAGGGTGGGTCGCTGCGTAACGCTATCCCACGTGAATCATTCGTGGTACTGACTATCCCCGGGCAGCTTTCCGACGACCTGATCGATCTGGTGGGTGAATATGAAGAACTCTTCCGTGAAGATTTTGCCGGTATTGAAGAGAATATCTCATTCAAAGTGGAGGAAACCGATATGCCTGAGGCACTTTTGCCCGAAGAGATGCAGGATGATATTATTAATGCGGTAGAAGCTTGTCCTAATGGTGTGATCAGCTATCTGGCCGACTTTCCGGGGGTGGTGGAGAGTTCGCTGAACCTCGCACTAGTCCACTCTTCAGGTGATAGTGTCGATATAAAATTGTTGGTGCGTAGCTCTTCTGAAAGCCGTAAGGATTGGATCTGCTCTTCAGTAGAGAGCCTCTTCCATCTGGCCGGAGCAAAAGTTGAATTCGGCGGTGATTATCCGGGATGGCAGCCCAATGCAGCCTCCGAATTATTGCACACCATGGAGAAGATCTATCTGGAGAAATATGGTGAAAGGCCTAGGGTAGTTGTGATCCATGCCGGATTGGAATGCGGTATTATTCAGTCGAACGTGGAACAAAAATTGGATATTGTCTCTTTCGGACCGACTATCACGGGGGCACACTCGCCCGATGAAGCGGTTCAGATATCTACTGTGGGGAAATGCTACGATTATCTTGTTGAAACGTTGGAGAATTTGAAATAGCCACCCATGGACAATACGCTGATTGTCTTTGCATCCAATCACGGCACGGTAGAAAAATGTGCACGGGAGTTGTTTAGGCGGATAGACGGTAAGGTGGATATCTGTAACCTGAACAGAAGGGATTTTCTGCCCGATCTCTCAGGCTATGAAGCCGTCATCGTGGGAGGATTCATCCATAGTGGAAAGATACAACAAGAGATATCATCTTTTTGCAACGACAATCTTGAATTACTCGCCACAAAACGGCTCGGCCTGTTTATCAACTGCATCTATTCGGGTGAGAGAGCACAACAGCAACTCGATGACGCCTTCCCGGAAATCCTTAACCATAAAGCTGTAGTACGCGATTACTTTGGTGGAGAGATTGACAAATTGAAACTGAGTTTCTGGGAACGTGTAGTCACTAGCCGGATGATAGAGAAGGGAGACCTGGTCGTTGCGATCTCGAAAGAGAAAATTGAACGTTTTGCGAATGTAATGTCGTCAGTCAATGAGCCGAAAGATTAAAAGACATATACTCTTCCCGATGGTCTTGCTGGCCTATTTTGCCATTATGGCCGTGATGGCTTATCCCCGATATAAGGCATCCGGAGACTGGAGCGAGTACTTCGGGATTATCGGGATCTGTTTGTTGATGGCAATACTGCTCTTCTTTATCCTTAAGAGGAGACAAAAAATAAGAGATCGATTCTCCTCCAAAAAAGATTTGAATCAATGAGGTATTTGTTCCTGTTTTTTTTATCCCTTTTTACACTCCTCGCTTCCGGGCAGACGCCGTACCATCCGCAATATTATAAATTCCGTGTCTATCTGAAAGACAAAGGAAATATTCCCCATTCCCCCGATAAGCCTGAAACCTTTCTCTCCCGACGCGCAATCGAAAGGAAAAAGAAAGAAAAAGTGGCGATTGATAAGTCGGATCTGCCTATCTCATCCGACTATTTTACACTGGTAGAGAAAGCCGGTGGAAAAGTTATCACATATAGTAAGTGGTTCAGTACCCTTGTAGTGGAGGTTAGCGACAGTGTTAGGATCGGAAATATCGAGTCTCTCTCGTTTGTCGATTCGGTGAAATATATCTGGCGGGGAACCGGTTTGCCTGCCGGAGAAAGGGCTCGTCCCCGTTTGTTGCCGGTGGATTGTGATGAATATGTGGTGGCTGATACCGAATATGGGGTTACCGATGCACAGTTCAGGATGCATAATGCTGTTGTAATGGCCGACGCCGGATTTAAAGGTAAAGATATGCTGGTAGGTGTGATCGATGCGGGATTTACCAATTTTGATGTGATCCCTCGCTTTGAGTCAGTCCGGTTGGGAGGATATATGGATTTTGTGCCATCCGGAAGTATATTTGCTTCCAGTGACCATGGTACCAAAGTGTTGTCCACAATGGCGACCGATCTGCCGGGAGTAATGATGGGGTCTGCACCGCAAGCGACCTATTGGTTGCTGCGGTCTGAGGATACTACGAGTGAGTTCCCGGTAGAGGAGGATTATTGGGTGCGTGCTGTTGAATTTGCGGATAGCCTGGGAGTGGATATTATCAATACATCATTGGGGTATAACTCTTTTGACGACAGGTTATTGAACTATACGCATACCGAACTGGATGGAAGTGTGTCGATAATGTCGCAGGCTGCCGATATAGCCTACGAAAAAGGAATATTAATAGTAGTAAGCGCCGGCAACGAAGGAAATAAGTCATGGCAAAAAATTACCCCGCCGGCTGATGCAAAAAATGTACTCGCAGTGGGAGCTGTGGGTACGGACAGTATTATTGCCTCTTTCAGTTCCCACGGGTTGACGGCTGATAACCGTATCAAGCCGGATCTGGTTTCCGTGGGGAAAGAAACCGTTACCATTGGCCGGGATGGAGCGATCGGGCACACGAACGGTACTTCCCTCTCATCTCCTTTCCTGACAGGACTCATAACCTCACTCTGGTCGGTCAACCCTTCCCTGCATCGTTCGGAGTTGGCAGATATTGTGAAGCGCTCCTCCGACAGGTATCTCACCCCTGATTCCATATATGGACATGGCATTCCTGATTTTCATCGGGCAATGAAAGAGGTATTGGGGAAATTGGAGATCTATCCCCAGAAAGTGGCCGACAACGGATGGGATATTCGTCCGGAGTTATCCGGCAATTATGTAGTGAGTCTGTCTGATCCGGTGTTTTCACCTTCTTCCTACTCCTTCAGGGTTCTCGATGAATCGGGCTATTTGATTTCTGCACATAGATTCAAAGATGAGAATACACTACTTGTTCCACTTCAGGAAGGGATTCTCAAAAATAACCGATTCCTCTATTTCGTGACGGAAGAGCCGTTTAAGCAACGTATATATAAGGTGGAGATCTGATTATGAACGAATCTTCTCTTACATTATCTGAACTCAACCGTCAGGTGAAGGATGCTATCCGCGATCATCTGCCGGGAACCTACTGGATGCGGGCGGAGACAAGTGATGTGCGCCGTAACCGCAACGGGCATTGTTATCTCGAATTTATAGAAAAAGATGCTGTAACACAATCCATCATTGCAAAAGCAAGGGGGGTGATCTGGGCGAACGTCTTCCAGATGCTGTCTGCCTATTTCGAAGATGAGACCGGTCAGCAGTTCACGTCGGGGATCAGTGTATTGGTGCGTGTCTCGGTTGAGTTCCATGAACTTTACGGGTATTCACTTACCGTAGTAGATATCGATCCTTCATTCACCCTCGGAGAAATAGCACGTAACAGGCAACTCATATTAAAGCAACTGGAGCAAGAAGGGGTTTTAACACTTAACAGGGAGTTGGAGTTGCCGGAATTGGCAAACCGGATCGCGGTAATTTCGTCGCCTACTGCCGCAGGTTATGAGGATTTTTGTGATCAGTTGGCAAACAATCCGGGGGGACTAGTTTTCTATACCAGATTGTTCCCGGCGATTATGCAGGGAGACAGGAGCGAGGCTTCTATTATAGCAGCCCTGGAAAAAGTCTTTCAATACAGGGATTTGTTCGATGCCGTGGCCATTATCCGGGGTGGGGGAGCATCGTCAGACCTGAGCTGTTTCGACTCTTACCTTCTGGCAACGAATGTAGCGCAATTCCCTCTTCCGGTGATAAGCGGCATCGGGCATGAAAGGGATGTCACCGTATTGGATATCGTGGCCCATACCCGCGCGAAGACCCCCACAGCGGTAGCCGAGTTTTTTATAGCTCGTCTGAACCGTGTGGCGACAGAACTTCTCGACCTGGAAGAGAGGATAGTATCTGAAAGTGAATCGAGGTTATTGAAAGAGCAAACGGATCTTTTTTCGTTGTCCAAAGAACTGGTGCATCAATCCTCCCTTATGATACAAAGAGAAGTATCTGTAATACAGCAGCTTTCAGGAAAGATGAAATATGGGGTGAAGCACTTGTTGCAGCATCAATCCCATCTGTTGGAAAACAGGGAGCAATTCATTCAGATGGTCTCTCCCGTGAATATCCTCAAACGCGGCTATACCCTCACACTAAAGAACGGAAGAATTGTGACTTCGTTGAATGACCTCTCCGTGGAAGATGTTATAGAAACCCGTTTTAGGGATGGTTTTTCTACCTCTGTAATCACTAACATAGATAAATAGTAGGTTCATTTATAATCAGCAAAGGATATAATATGGCAAAGATGACCTATACAGAAGCTAAAAAAGAACTCGAAGCAATTGTTTCAGTGATCGAATCCGGCGAGTTGGATGTGGATGCGCTCACAGAGAAAGTGAAAAGAGCATCGGAACTGATCGCTTTTTGTAAGGAAAAGCTTACCAAGACCGATAAAGAACTACAGAAAATTTTAGATGATATCGCATGATCCCTGAAAAGAAGCAGAGCGTCATTATTGTAGCCGGAGGTAAAGGACTACGGGCAGGAGGGGAGTTGCCTAAACAGTTCCAACCCATCGGGGGTGAACCCATGTTGATACATACCATCAAAGCTTTTTATGATTATGACTACAGGATACGTATTGTCGTGGTGCTTCCGGAGGAAGCGCAGTTGTTGTGGTCACAATTGTGTGAGGAACATCGATTTCCTGTCCCGCATACAGTCGTGCCTGGTGGAGAAACACGATTCCATTCTGTGAAAAACGGGTTAGAAGAAATTTCGGAAGAGGAGATCGTAGGTGTTCATGATGCAGCACGACCGTTTGTAACACCACTGCTGATTGGGCGATGTTTTGAAGCTGCCTTCGAGAATCAGTGCGGAGTGATTCCGGTAATAGATGAAGTGAACAGTGTGCGTCAACTCACAGGAACAGGAAGCCGGATGGTCGACCGGAAACAGTTGAAACTCGTTCAGACACCACAGGTCTTTCCGGCGGGGGAATTGAAAAAATCTTATGAGGCCGGTTTTGATCCTTCTTTTACCGACGATGCATCGGTAGCGGAGAAATGGGGTATGGGTATTCAACTGGTTGAGGGGGAGGTGACCAATATCAAAATCACCACCCCTTTCGATATGGCACTTGCCGATTATTACTACCAGTTGATGGCAAATCGATAGGTTTTCGGTATTTTCTTCAGTAAATGGTATAGAAAAGTGGGCTAATTCAAAAAATATCATTCCATTTTGTCAAAATATCATAGAAATTTATTACTTTTGAAGGATCAATCAAAAGCAGACACCTATGGAAAAAATAGATAAGTTAGATCGGCAGATTCTGGAAATTATTTCCCAAAATGCCCGGATTCCTTTCAGAGATGTGGCGGAGCAGTGCGGTGTGTCGCGTGCCGCTATCCATCAACGTGTGCAACGGATGATCGAAAATGATGTGATTACCGGTTCCGGATACCATGTAAACCCAAAAGTGCTTGGTTATGCCTCCAGTGCTTATATCGGGGTAAAACTCGAAAAAGGATCGATGTATAAAAATGTGATCCCCGAATTCGATAAGATTCCTGAAGTGACCGAATGTCATTTTACTACCGGTCCCTATACCCTTTTGGTGAAAATTTTTGCCCGCGACAATGAACACCTGATGGATCTGCTGAATAACCGGATCCAGGAAATACCGGGTGTGGTAGCCACGGAAACCATGATATCACTCAGCCAGAGCGTGAAGCGGGGTATCCCCATCGTAAAAGGAGCGGATGATATATAACCATCGCGGTATTATAAAATACATATATACTAAGAAGCTGTTTAAATTTGTTTCGCAGGAAATTTAAACAGCTTCTTGGTATTTATAATCAGGATGTTGATCCGGCTCTCCCCGGATTTTATGGTCATTTATTTTTTATCGGGTCATTTTTTTTATACCTTTGTGCCACATTTTGCAATTCTATAAAGGTGCAATTGCAGTCATAGCAGGTTAATTGTTAACGGTCGCACACTGACAGCGGCCAACCGGCTGTATAGCTTTTATTTTCCCTGATTGTTAAAATCGGTTACGGGATTACCCTCAACATCATATGGGGGTGTCTTTGTGTGTCGGAATCGCCCGGCTCCTTCTTCTGTTTTTTTCCGGGGGATTGTTTTTTGGGAATATAAGTTAAATCAAATAATGTATATATGGATTTAAAAAGAACGATTTTTATTTTTTCACTGTTAGTTTTTTCAAGTTTAGTTATTGCACAACCGCAGGAGCGGGAAGATGGCTTCAAGATCGGGGGCGCGATGCGGTATAATATTTTGTCGACCAACTACGAGAGCGGCGGGAGTAAGTTGAACCCGGATGCTACCTGGGATACCTGGCGGTTGAACGTCGACGGGTCGATGTCGGGCATTGACCTCAGTTTTGAATACCGCTTCTATCCTACTTTCGACACCCACTTTATTCATCATGGATACCTCGGATATGCTTTTTCTGACAAGGTATATATGAAACTGGGCGTGTCGCAGGTGCCTTTCGGTATCCCCGGTTTCGCGTCCCACTCCTGGTGGTTCCAGATACCTTATTACCTGGGACTGGAAGATGATTATGATATGGGCCTCAGCTTCGATCTGAAGCCGGCCGAAAATCTCGACCTGTCGCTGGCGTACTTCCGGCAGGCCGAACCGCAGGGGCCGGGGGCAGACGCTTCCACCGGGCGGTACTCCTACGATATAGTGCCGGGAACCGGCGCTTTTGTGAATAATGATGGTGAAATCGATGGTGCTACCGCAAGCCTGCGGGAACTGGACCAGTTCAATGCCCGTCTTGTCTGGCATTTTACCGACAACTGGCAGGTAGGACTGTCGGCCCAGGCCGGAGGAATTTATAATTCAGCACTCGACGAGACCGAACTCTCCACTGCCTTTGCCGGACATGTGACCGGTGATTTCGGGCGGTTTAATCTGAAAGCCGAGGTGATCCGGTATGACTATAATGCCAAAGGCGATGAGGGACAGGATCTCGATGTGGTGCAAATGGGCGGATACGGCTACGCCTATGGCGGTGGCGACGGATACACCGGCGGTGTGGCATCAAAAGCCAATATCTACGTGGCCGGACTGGCTTATACCATTCCGGTGAAGTGGGGTCCCATCACTTCTATCCAGCCCTATATCGACTATTCCATGGTAGATAAAGATGTGGATATCTTCCATGATACCCACCACCTCGTGCCGGGTATGATGGTCACTGCCGGACCGGTATATACCTACATTGATTATGCGTTAGGCAAAAACCAGCCATGGCTGACCGACGATTTCGGGAAGGGACTCGGCTCGGGCGTGGAAGACGCGGACTGGAACAGCCGGTTCAATGTAAATATAGGTTACTATTTTTAAAGAGAAGAGAATGGCAAAGATCGATAAAGAGAAGAAAGTAAAACTGAGGGTGGAAAACCTGACCCTTATCTTCGGTAAAAGGAAGAAAGAAGCGCTGGCGATGCTCAATAAAGGGGTTTCCAAGGAGGAGATCCTGCGTAAGACCAAATGTACGGTCGGCGTCAATAAGGCTAACTTTGAAGTGTATGAGGGTGAGATATTCGTCGTCATGGGACTCTCGGGGAGCGGAAAATCAACTTTGGTCAGATGCCTTAACCGTCTGAATGAACCGACGGCAGGAAAGGTTTTCTTCGGCGAGGAAGATATTACCCGCAAAGGGAATAAAGAGCTCCAGGATACGCGCCGGCATGAGATGAGTATGGTTTTCCAGAAATTCGGATTGCTCCCACATAAAACCATCCTTGAGAATGCCGCCTTTGGGCTTGAGCTCAGGGGCGATCCCCGGGAAGAACGGGAAGCGAAAGGGATGAAAGCGCTTGAGACTGTCGGGCTGCAAGGCTACGAGGAGCAGTATCCATCGGAACTCTCCGGCGGGATGCAGCAGCGTGTGGGACTGGCACGGGCGCTGGCCAATGATACCGATGTATTGCTGATGGATGAGGCGTTCTCTGCCCTCGACCCGCTGATCCGGTCCGATATGCAGGATGAACTCCTGGAGATACAGAAGAAACTGAAGAAGACCATCGTGTTCATTACACACGATCTGGATGAGGCGATCAAGATCGGCGACCGTATTGCCATCATGAAAGATGGTGTGATTGAGCAGATAGGAACCGCAGAGGAGATCCTGACCAATCCAGCAAGCGAGTATGTGGAGACTTTTGTGGAGAAAGTGGACCGTAAGACGGTGATCACTGCCGAAACCCTCATGTTCAGGAAACCGACGCTCCTGCAACTGCAAAAAGACGGTCCGATGCAGGCTATCCGCAAGATGCGCTCCGCCGGGCTGGATATGTTGCCGGTAGAGGATGAAGAACGGGTGTTCAAGGGATATGTAAGGCTGAATGATGTGCTGGCCCTCAGCAAGGCGGGGGAGAACTCCCTTGAAAAGGCGTTGAGGACCCAGGTTCCCAGTATTTACAAGGAATATACGGTGGAGGAGATGCTTCCCCTGATCTCCGGGAATATTTATCCCCTGGCGGTGGTCAGCCGCGAAACAGGGCAGTTGCTCGGTTTAGTCACACAGACATCGGTGATCATCGAGTCTACTCGCTATGGTGATGAAGAGGTAAGCCAGTTGAAAGAGAAAGCCAACGAAATTTAATGGTCAATGGTATGTAATTTCCCCATTTACCTGCGAAAGTTCACTATATTAGCGTAATAAGAAATAATTAAACCCAGGTTTCGCATGCAGATTTGTAATGTATGCAGCTAAAGTGGAGACATTTAGATCTTTTATGGGTCACAAAATATCGTCAGACGCATGCTTTAGTTGCAATCATACGACTTACGAAACTTGAATAATTAAACCGAACATATGAGAAAAGTAATTGATTTAGGAAAATATATTGAGATCGGGATTGATGCCCTGGAGGAGAACCTTTCTGTCCTCTGGCGGGCGATAGACGATGGTATCTCGTGGACGGTAGACCACATGAGCGATCTGCTGCTGGGAACCCCTTTCTGGTTGTTTATACTGTTGGTCGTCCTGCTGGCATACTATGCCAAATCAGGCCGCAGATTTTTGACGAAAGAGGGGATGAAAGCAGGGGGCGGACTTGCCCTTTTCGTACTCTCCGGCTTTCTGCTGATTTACCTCATGGGCTACTGGAGAGAGGCGATGCAAACCACCACGCTGGTGATCATCTCTACCGTGATTGCCCTCTTCTTTGGTATTCCCTTCGGTATCCTGGCGGCCAAGAACAAAACGGCAGATCTCATCATCCGCCCCATACTCGATTTTATGCAGACCATGCCGGCGTTTGTTTATCTTATTCCGGCCATCTTCTTCTTCAGTGTGGGGAATACACCGGGGGTGATTGCCACGGTGATCTTTGCTTTACCGCCTGCCGTGCGGCTAACCAGCCTCGGGATACGGAATGTGCAACCCGATGTAATTGAAGCGGGACGCGCTTTCGGCGCTACCGAGAACCAGATCCTGATGAAGATACAGTTGCCACTGGCAATGCCTACGATCCTTACCGGCGTGAACCAGGTGATCCTGCTAGCCCTGTCAATGGTGGTGATCGCTTCGATGGTAGGCGCACGGGGACTGGGAAGTGTTGTCTACCAGGGCATACAACAGAACGATATTGCAAAAGGGTTCGAGTCGGGACTGGGGATCGTGATCCTCGCTATCATCCTCGACCGGATCACACAGTCATTCGCGAATAAAAAAGGTTAAAAAGTTTACATGTAAAATTGGAAAATTATGAAAAAGATGAAGTATTTAGTAAGCCTGTTGCTGGCCGTGGCCATCACATTTTCGATGAGCTCATGCGGAGGTAGCAGCAGTGGCGGTAGTGACGAGGTGACTATCCTGTACCCTAACTGGGCCGAAGGGATCGCCTTTACCTACCTGGCAAAAGTAGCGCTTGAGGACCACGATTACGCAGTGGACCTGATCAATCTCGAACCGGGACTGATCTACGGTGAGTTGTCGAAAAGCAATTCGAAAGGGGATGTTTTCCTTGATGCGTGGTTACCCTATACCCACGAGGATTACTGGAACGATTATGGCGATGACCTGGTAAAGCTGGGTGAGTCGTTCAGCGAAGGGACAACCGGGTTGGTAGTGCCTTCCTATGTAGAGATCAATTCCATTGAAGAGTTGAATGCCCACCGCGACCGTTTTGGCGGTGAGATCATTGGGATCGGTAGTGGTGCCGGTATTCATCGTAATACCCTAAAGGCGATAGAGGAATACGATCTTGATTTCGAACAGGTGACCTCCAGCGGGCCGGCCATGATAGCCAGCCTCGACAAAGCGGTGAAAAACAACGACTGGATCGTGATCACCGGTTGGAAACCTCATTTCAAGTGGTCTAATTTCGACTTGAAATACCTTGATGATCCCAAAGGGGTTTATCCTATGGATGTGTGTGCTATTATTTCCAGAAGGGGATTTGAAGAAGATATGCCCGAGGTGGCGGATTTCTTTAAGAAGTTCAACCTCGAAGAGGAACAGCTCTACAGCCTGATGGCCGCGATTGATGAGGATGGAGAGGAAGCCGGGGCTCAGAAGTGGTATGAAGCCAACCAGACCCTCGTGGATGGGTGGTTTGAATAATCCCTGATGATAACTCCTGCCATTTGGAGCACTACACTTTGCGTGCGTGTTGCCGGAGCCGGATAAAAACCGGAGCCGGATCAGTTTATATATGTGAGGCCGTCTTTTGAAGCGGCCTCACTTTTGTATTGGCCGCTTTTGTATAGGGGCATTTTGTATAGGCCTCACTTTTGTGTCGTACGGTGACACTTCCTGAAGGGGGTCGTTCCCGAAAAAATAAAATAATAATTTTTCCATTTATATTTGGTTTATAATATAAACTGATTTATATTTGCAGTGTTATTGCGGTTTAAAATATAAACCGATTTATTAATTATAAAATAAAAAGCAATGGAAGAGAGGCAATTGAACGAGAAGGAAAGTTTGGAACTTATCGCTCGAATGATCCAAAACACGCAACGGAAAATGGAGAAAAGCAACGGAATGCCATTTCTTGTCTGGGGATATACTACGATTGTGGTGTCTTTACTGATATGGTATTTTTTATCAACAACAGGGGATTACCGGATACATTATTTGTGGTTTCTGATCCCGGTGATAGCCGGTCCTATGATGTTCGTTCTTATCAGGAAATATGAAAAAGGCGTCAAAACCTATATCGACAGGGTAGTTGGGTATGTCTGGATAGTGATAGGGGTGACCGGTTTTATGATATCGATAACAGCTATGTTTTTCTGGAATTTACCGATACTGTTCATCGTTATTCTGCTGATGGGGAGTGGTACCGCAATCACCGGGCTGGTTATACGTTTTACCCCGATAGCGGTTGCCGGGTTTGTGGGAATTGTGTTATCACTTGCCTGCCTGTTTACGCAAGGTACTGATCAGATATTGGTTTTTGCCGGCTTATTTCTTGTGATGATGGTCATTCCCGGTCATATTCTCTATGCAAAAGGAAGGGGATAGTTATGTTTGCATCGCTCGATCCTTTATTACATTCCGAACTTCGTCTCGCTGTGATGTCCATCCTTATTTCGGTGGAAGAGGCAGATTTCGTTTACCTCCGCGAGAAGACCGGAGCTACTGCCGGTAACCTCAGCGTGCAGATCGACAAACTGAACGAAGCAGGGTATATTGATGTGGAACGGGGATTCGCCGGTAAGCGTACACGTACTGTCTGCCGCATTACGCAAAAAGGCATGCATGCTTTTCAACTGTACGTGCAAGCTTTGCAGAGTTACCTGAATCCGCCGAAAGAGGAATAAAAAAAGGCTGACATTCAGCCTTTTTAATGTCGGGATGAGGTGACTCGAACACCCGACCTCCACGTCCCGAACGTGGCGCGCTAGCCAACTGTGCTACATCCCGATCAATTGTGGGTGCAAAGGTAAATAATTTTTTCCTATTCCGAGAGGAATTATATGAAAATTGATTATTTTTGCATCTGTAATGCGGCAATAGCTCAGTTGGTAGAGCACTAGCTTCCCAAGCTGGGGGTCGCGAGTTCGAGTCTCGTTTGCCGCTCAATCACTTACGGCCGAAAACCGTAGGTGATTTTTTTATTTGGTCGAGCCCTGGTCGAGCAAAAGTCCATAAACATCAAAAATAAAACATTCACTATAACTATTCATTGAATCCAATTTTGCCTCTGTATATCACAATCGTTTACCCGCTTTACCCGATCAACCCCAATATTCCGTCCTGTCACAACCTGTCGATGTTCCCTTCAATTATTTCACCCAAGAAACATCCTGTTTCAATAACAAAACCATAACTATCCGAAAATCGTTTAGTAATTGTAAGAGAGGTGTAAGTCATTATCATAGCGTGAATCTATACCTGCACGCCATGATAGTTAGAGAGGATTGAAAAATTGACAGAATCTGATTATTCTTTTGCGCAACAATTCGGCTACTGTTTTTGTGCCCTACCTCTGGGCCACCGGATATCGGGTTATCTATATTGAATAATCTTGTCAGGTTCATTGTGTAACCCAACAGAATAGCTTGGGTAATTATTATCTGAATTTTGGTTAGAAGTTTTTCATGTCGTATTAGAGAATGAATGTGTTATGAGAGCCAAAGAATACCTTGAGATTAATAAGAAAAAAATTTACCATTATGATCTGGTAAAAAAGCTGTTTACGATCTTTACTCTTTGAGAAATAATAAAAGACAGACAGAAGCCTATTTCAATCAGTATCTTTTTGCGGATGCAAGATACCGGAGTCATGCACAATATTATGCAAATAAGTCACCCTCAACAATTTTCAATGAAAGTGAGAATGAAATTGACAAAACCATTGCCCATAAGGTCAGGATGGAAATACTCAATGTTATCTCCGGGGACGATACATTTGTTTTCGCCTACAATATTATAGCATTGGGAGCAAATAAGTACGATGACAACCATCCAATAATGACCGTTAACCTGAAAGAAGAAAATCTGAATACTGTTTCCTACATTGAAGATGTATGTAAAAAATACAAGGAGGATTACCCCAAGGCCAGTTTGGCGGATTATTTATTGGATGATGACAATAGGGCGATTTTTTACAATAAAAGATGCGACTTGCTGAAAGATGAAGAATGGTGGCTTTGTGCTTTCAATAAAGCCTATGAGATTTTTGACCGGCTACGTGTCAAGATCTCTGATCCGTTCAAAGCGCAATACATTGTGAAAAATATCTACTTCAATGATAAAGTCCTGGAAAGTACCATCGTTGGAATTATTAAAAGCCTTATCGACAATTACACTTATGATCTGACCGACGCACAGAAGAAAAAGTTTGCAATGTTATCCGATAATATCAATGGATATGGGAATGACCGTTTCAAAAAAATAGATGAAACGTATCTGGCAAATATATATGACATAAATCTGGATGAAACAAACTGGCTCAAATCGACACAGATGTTTAATTACGATATTATTTCTATGTGGGCCACACATGAAGCCTTTAATCTCGAACAAAGACTGCATATTATCGAGCTCATAGAAAAGAGATACCTCATCGAGAGGGAAAAACATCCCGATATTTTTATTTACGATCTCTCGCAGTTCTTTGTTTCACTTCGTGAATATGTCTGTTCCAATTGTGTGGCAGAATCCGGAGAAGGCCGTTATTCACAAACCCGATTGGAGAGGGTAGGGGAACTCAAAGAACAGATACAGCAACTCAATCAAATCATCAATGAAAAATCGGAAGAAATTGAGACACTGAAAAACACGATCGGGCAACTTAACCGGTTGCTCGATGGAGAAAAACAAAAAATCAGACAACTCAAAACCAAACTCCGGTCAGAAACACAAACACTCAAAAATACGATAGCAAAACTCACTGAAGAAACCAACACCAGGGGAATGACCATGCCCCAGCAGGTATTGGCATTTTATTATCTTTTCAACGAGATGGGGATAAACTTCAATAACTCCGACAAAACTCAATGGGCAAGATTTATCAACACCTTCACCGGAAAGAATTTCCAAAACATCCGGACCGAACTCAATATCGATTTCGAGTGCAAAAAAACACAGAAGAACCTAAGAATAGTCGCTGATCTTTTTGCAGAATTATTCCCGAGGATCCAACAAAAAGTAATAAACGATAGCCAAATCTAAAATTGTAGTGCCGGCTGTAGTCCGGCACGTAGCAAGCAACACGCACTACAAGGTTATTATTGCTTCTCATATTTGAACCACTTTCTCACTTCCGGGGAAGTGGTTTACTTTCCTATTGGTACGGAAGTGAACCTACATACCGATAGTATCATGACTGAAAAAACAATCACTTTTAACGATGTACCTGAAGCAATGACCTACCTGATTGAAAAATTAGACAGGTTAGAAAATTTAATCGAATCCGCAGTCTCCCCTAAAACCGATGAGGTACAATGGTTGGATATCGATGCCCTATGCGAGTATCTTCCCGACAAACCGGCCAAACAGACAGTCTACGGATGGGTATGCAAGAAAACTATCCCCTTCCACAAAAAAGGAAAAAAGTTGCAGTTCCTGAAAAGTGAAATCGACCGCTGGTTGCTCTCCGACGAAGCACCACCGGAAGAACAACCCGAAGTCTTCCGGATCTCCACCCGGAGAAGAAAAAACTACTAAGATGGCCGACAGTAAACATACCGGTAGCCATCATGACAGGAACGATTGGAGCGACTGGATCGATGCGCAGGATGTGATGCAAAAGCTTCACATTTCGCTGCGCACGCTCCAAACATGGAGAACCAACGGAATCCTGCCCTATTCACGAATCCGGGGAAAGCTCTATTACCGGAAATCCGATATCCTATCCCTGTTGGAAGAAAACTACAATGGAAAGAAAGGAGAACCCCTATGATTGGAAAAACAAGTACCAACATAAATGCGCGGCAACTACAAGCAAATACCAATAACGGGTTTTCTTTGGAAAACTCCGACTTTATTGATATCCTTGAAATGGATTTGCAGAAATTCAGGAGCCAGTTCAGCGAGAAACACGAAGAACCGGCAATCGACCATTCCAAGATACTCAATTCATTATTCGAGCAGATCAATGAGGTCGATTTCCGGGAGGAAGCCGGGTTTACCAATGAGGATCAAAAATTATCGAAGAAACATTACCTGGTAACCTGCGTGGAGAAAATTCTGGAAACGGCCAACCTCAACAACTGGGGAATCTGTCGCAACCACGATTTTATCTACCTCTATAATGGCGAGTATTGGAGCCTGTTGGATAACATAGAGTACCAGACCTTTCTGGGGATCGCTGCAGAGAAGATGGGAGTAGACCGGTTCGATGCCCGGCTTTACACCTTCCGGGAACAACTACTCAAACAATTCCTTGCCGTGGCAAACCTGCCAAACCCGCCACAATCCGATAAGGTGTTGGTAAATCTCAAAAACGGAACCTTTGAAATTGACGAAGGACGTCTGAATCTACGCAAACCCGACCGGAACGATTTCCTCACCTACCAACTCCCATTCTGTTACGACATAAATGCCAGATGCCCGGTCTTCGATTACTACCTCAACACCGTCCTGCCCGAAATTGAAAAGCAACAGATACTCGCCGAGTATCTGGGATACCTCTTTATAAAACCTTCGGTTTTAAAACTCGAAAAAGCATTGCTCCTTTATGGCAAAGGAGCAAATGGCAAATCCGTTTTCTTCGAGATCGTGAACGCCCTCTTGGGAGGAACCGAGAATGTAAGCAGCTATTCGCTGCAGAACCTCACCAACGAGAACGGTTATTACCGGGCCATGTTGGCGAACAAATTGGTGAATTACGCCAGTGAGATCAACGGCAAACTCGAAGCATCCATTTTCAAACAGTTAGTCTCCGGCGAACCGGTGGAAGCACGATTGCCATACGGAGAACCGTTTACCCTGATTAATTACGCCAAACTGATCTTCAACTGTAACGAGCTCCCGAAGGAAGTCGAGCAGACGATAGCCTATTTTCGCAGGTTCCTTATCATCCCTTTCGATATCACCATCCCGGAAGAAAAACAGGACAAGCAAATAGCACAGAAGATAATCAGGAACGAACTGTCAGGCGTATTCAACTGGGTACTCGAAGGACTGAAACGATTGCTCCACCAGAAGCAATTCACCCGGAGCGAAGCAGTGGATAATGTACTCGAACGGTATATGAGAGAATCCAACACCGTTATCCTGTTCCTCGAAGAAGAAGGATACCGGGCATCACTGGATGAGTATGTACAACTGAAAGAACTCTATAACGACTACAAATTATTCTGTTATGATGGAAGTTATCACCCGGTATCAAAGCGGAACTTCAGCGAACGGCTCCGGAATGTGAACATAAAATCAGAACGGAAGAACTACGGTATGGTAGTCTATGTAAAGAAATATTTTTTTTAGAACGTTCACTTCGTTCACTTTCTACACCTTTTTCGGTATTTCAGGCCCTTTTTCTCCAAAATCGTGTACGAAGTGAAGAAAGTGCAGCTTGAAAAACAAATTATTTTTATGCCACACTATAAAAAACCATATTTCCAACCCTATAAGGGAAAGTCAACCCGGCACACCTGCCCGGCTTGTAAGGACACCTACTCATTCACCCTCTACCTCAATGGGAACACCGGCCAACCCATCCATCCCACGGTAGGCAAATGCAACCACGAAAACAAGTGTGGCTACCACTATACACCTCGTCAATATTTCAACGATCATCCCGAAAAGAAAAACAAACAGCCACAAAAACAATCGACATCCCAACAACCGAAAAAGCAGCAACCATCATCGTGTCAATTGCCTTCCCGGCAATTAACACCACCTCAACAACTCCAAATCCAACACCCTCTGCAACCGGCCGAGAGTACCCCAAATAAGAAACCCTCATCAGAAATAAACCATATACCCTACACCTATGTAAAACGTTCAGCGTCCTATAATTCCAACTTTGTTCGTTTTCTCTGTAACTATTTCTCCAAAGACAAGATCGAAACTGCAGTCGAATACTATGCCTTGGGAGCGACAAAAAATAAGGAAGTCATATTTTGGCAAATAGACATCAACGGGAAAGTCCGTACAGGGAAGATCATGCAGTACAATCCCAGAACGGGCAAAAGGATAAAAAACAATACCGGAGCAATCGATTGGGTACACAACAAGTTAAAGAAGACTAATCCCGGCTACGACAATTTCAATCTCCGACAATGCTATTTTGGAGAACACCTGTTGCGTCTCTATCCTAATAGACCGATAGCCATTGTTGAGGCAGAGAAAACAGCCGTGATCACGAGTATGGTAATCCCTCAATACAACTGGTTAGCTGCAGGCAACCTCAACGGGTTGAACATTGAGAAATCAAAAGTATTCGAGAATCGGGATATAGTCCTTTATCCCGATGCCGGGTGTTATGAAAAGTGGAGTAAGAAGATGATTGAAATAAGAAAACAAATACCCTGCAAGATAGCCGTATCCGAACTAATCGAATATCATGCAACCCCTCAACAGATAGCAGCCGGTTACGACATTGCCGACTATATCATCCAACAACTGAATGCCGGAAAGCATCTCCCCCAACAACACCCACAGAGCCAAATCCCACCTCAGCCAAAACAACCGACTCAATTACAGTCGGAACAACAATCATCACCTCTTCAATCTGAACAATCATTCCAATCCCAAACAGAAGATAACACAGAGCCTCGTAACAGCACCCCTTTCAGCCCCACACTCCAACGAATGATCAGCATAAACCCCTCGCTATTAACCCTCATAAACGAATTCCAATTGGTCGAATGCCCATGAAGCAGTAAAATAAGAACCCCGTTAATTAACGAAACAAATCGAAAAAATATACCTAAATTTGCAAGGAGAGCAAAATGAAATTGGTAAAGGTGGAAATTTTACTATTCAAAGAACGATCATTTAGTGTATGAATAATACGGAATTAATAAGACTGGTCGATGAATTACGAGCTTTACCCAAAGAGAATGAATGGGTAGAATTCAAATCCGGGAATGCGGTTACCAATGAAAGATTTGGAATGTACATTTCCGCTATCTCCAATGCGGCCTGTATTCATAACAAACCTTTGGGCTATCTTGTATTTGGTATAGATGATAAAACTCATGCAGTGCAGGGCACTTCTTTCAGGTTTCATAAAAGAAAAGAAGGTAATTCAGAACTGGAACTATGGATCCGGCGATTACTCACCCCTTCAATCAAGTTCGAGTTTTTTCCTTGTGATTATAATGGTCATTACCTCGAAGTTTTTAAAATACCGGCAGCCGTTGGTGAACCCACTCTCTTTAAGAATACTCCGTATATTCGTTTTGGATCAAGCCTGACTGAATTAAGAAAATATCCCCAATACATCAAGGCAATTTATAACTCACAAGACGACTGGTCGGCCAAGATAGTTGAGAATGCCACAATCAAAGATCTCGATAGTGAAGCAATTTCCCTTGCAAGAGAAAAATTCAAAGAAAAGATGGCCGGAAAACCTTTCTTCGATGATATAGACTACTGGTCGGATGAAACCTTTCTCGATAAAGCCAGAATTACCTTAAATGGTAAAATCACCAACACCGCAATTATTCTTCTTGGAAAACCCGAATCGTCTCACTATATTCTGCCCAGTGTGGCACAGATTACATGGAAACTCGATACCGAAGAAAAAGCATACGAGCATTTTGAAATACCTTTCTTTACTACCGTGAATGATGTCTTGAGACAAATTCGCAATGTCAAATATAAATTCTTCCCCAGAAATCAACTCGTTGCCGTTGAGGTACAAAAATATGATCCCGAAGTGATACTCGAAGCACTGAATAACTGTATTGCACATCAGCAGTATAGCTACAACTCCCGTATCATTTTAACTGAACAGACCGGTAAACTGATATTTTCCAATGCCGGAAATTTCTTTGAGGGAAGTGCAGAGGATTATACCACGGGAAACAAGACCCCACAGAGATATAGGAATCGATGGTTGGCCGATGCGATGGTTACCTTAAAGATGATCGACAGCATGGGATACGGTATCCATAAGATGTATAAAAGCCAGATGCAACGATTTTTCCCTTTGCCGGACTATTCAAAGTCAACTATGGATGAAGTAGTGCTTGAAATATATGGCCATACCATTGATGAGAATTACTCAAAGCTCCTGATCGAGAAAAAAGACGACATCGACCTGACCGATGCCGTGCTTTTGGATAAAGTGCAAAAATCGCTCCCTATCAATGATGAAGCAGCCCGGAGACTAAAACAAAAAGGATTTATAGAAGGACGGAAACCAAACTACTTTATTTCCTCACAGATAGCCAGGATAACCGACAAAAAGGCCCAGTACACACGTAATAAGGGATTAGATACGGAACTACTCAAGTCATTTATTCTAAGGCATATCGACATACACGGCTACGCTACCAGAAAAGAAATAGATGAATTACTAATGGATAAGATGCCCGATTACATGGATGAAAAACAGCGTAAAAAGAGAATTGATAATATCATACAGGATATGAGAGGCGATACTATTCTAAACATTGGAAATCGCAAAGTTCCTAAATGGGTAAAAAAGAACAATTAAGTAATAAACTAGGAATAAAATCAATAGCTTTTAGGAATAAAGACAATATATATGTCTGATATACATTAAGTTGATTTTTGATAATTAGGAATAAACTAGGAATAAACTAGGGAAGGAAATGATGTTTTAAGGGAAGGAAAGCTATTCAAGTGTGTGATATTTAGATTTATATGGCGGAGTGAAATAGGGAAGGATAAGGGATAAATAATCATGAAAGCCGGTGGACTCTATGTTGAACCCTCGTCCGGAGAATTTTCCGGAAGCAAACGACTATCGTAATCCTGTAATAGCGGAGGGAATGAAAATCCTGCCATACCAGTAACCATACCAGTAACCGTACCAGTAAGTGATCACGTAAAAGTCGCAAAGTTCCTAAATGGGTAAAATATTAGCTTATTAGACAACTAGTCATCCCAATAATCCGCTTTCTCCCACAACACAGGTTAAGCGGATTATTAATTTCAAATCTTTAAACACATTTAACCGCCGGTTTCAGTCCATTCCTTTTTGACTACCAATCAAAATTATCGTTATATTTGTGGTAATTTTAACAGATACACGATGACTCCATTTCAAAAAATCCTCGAACGTTATCGCAGGTATTCGTTCTCGCAAAAGGATAAAGGGGAAAGGTTTGAAAGATTAATGCAGGCTTATCTTCTTACCGATCCTAAGTATGCCTCACGCCTTGACAAAGTTTGGCTTTGGGATGAATTTCCTGGTAAGCTCGATTTTGGAGGTCACGATATTGGTATAGATCTAGTGGCTCGAACAACAGATGGTGAATATTGGGCCATACAATGTAAATGCTTTCAAGAAAGTACAGTCATCGATAAGCCTGCTGTTGATAGTTTTCTTGCCACGTCTGGCAAGTCGTTCTTAAACGAGCAGATGAAAACCACTCGATTTTCGCAACGTGTATGGATATCGACCACGAATAAATGGGGGCCTAATGCTACCGAAGCGATACGTAATCAACAACCTTCGGTTGTTAGAATTAATCTGTTTGATCTTGTCGAAGCTCCTGTTGATTGGGAAAAGTTAGAAGAGGGTATTCATGGTGAAACAGCAAGGACACCAAAAAAATCATTATATCCTCACCAAAAAACTGTGCTCGAAAAAGCACATGAGTACTTCAAGGAAAACGATCGAGGTAAACTCATCATGGCCTGTGGAACCGGTAAGACTTTCACATCGCTAAGAATTGCAGAATACGAGACAGAGCACAAAGGGCTTATATTGTTTCTTCTTCCTTCTATTGCATTGGTAGGACAAACTCTTCGTGAATGGAGTGCCGATGCCATGGAACCCATCAATGCAATTGCCATTTGCTCAGATCCTAAAATAAGCCAGCAAAAACAAAAAAATATAGACTCTGACTCTTTCAGCCTGGTCGACTTGGCATATCCTGCCTCTACCGATACCAATTCTATCTTACAACAGTTTCGGCAGATTAAACAGAATCGGCCTAATGGCATGACGGTAGTGTTTTCCACGTATCAATCCATAGAAGTTATAGCAAAGGCTCAGAAAAAAATAATAGAAGAAGGTTTTCCGGAATTTGATCTTATTATATGTGACGAAGCGCACCGCACTACCGGTGTTTCATTGGCTGGAGAGGACGAATCCGATTTTATAAAAGTACATGACGGCGATTTTCTTAAGGCAAAGAAAAGGCTATACATGACAGCTACTCCACGGCTTTACGACGATAATGCCAGAAGTAAGGCTGCTGAAGCCGAGGCCGTTTTATGTTCCATGGATGATGATGCTTTATATGGAAAGGAGATCCATCGCATAGGTTTCGGTGAAGCCGTGGAACGAGGATTACTTACAGATTACAAAGTCCTCATCCTAACACTGAATGATAAAGATATTCCACCGGGTGTTTTGGAGATGTTCACAAAAGATCAAAAAGAAATCGATACAGACGATATCTCTAAAATTATCGGTACTGTGAACGCATTTTCCAAACAGTTCATTGGAGACGACGAACTCACGAAAAATACAGATCCGCTGCCGATGAAACGTGCCGTCGCTTTTTGTGCGAATATCGAAACCTCAAAAACAATCTCCTCTGTTTATAATTCGGTTTCAGAATCATATATCGACCAACTTCCTCAAGAAGAACAGGAAAATATGATCTCTCCCGTGGCTAAACATATGGATGGAACCATGTCGGCTCCGGTGCGTGATCAGTTACTTGGCTGGCTAAAAGAAGATACCCGTGATAACGAATGTCGTATCATAACAAATGTCCGTGTACTCAGTGAAGGGGTGGATGTTCCCTCTTTAGATGCAGTGCTTTTCCTTTCCGCACGAAATTCACAGGTTGATGTTGTTCAATCGGTAGGACGTGTGATGCGAAAGTCTCCCGGAAAGAAGTATGGTTATATTGTAATTCCTGTAGTAGTTCCTTTTGATGTAGATGCTAATGAAGCGCTCGACGATAACAAACGATACAAAGTAGTGTGGACGGTATTAAATGCACTCCGGGCACATGACGACCGGTTCAATGCTACGATAAATAAATTAGACCTTAACAAGAAAAAACCGGCTAATATTCTTATAGGTAGGCCAGCGTATGGCTTTGATGAAGATGACAATCCTATCCCGGCCCAGGAGTCTCCGGAGAAATACGAAAAAGGAAGTAATCTGGCCAACCAGCTTGCATTGCAATTCGAGCAGTTACAGGAGGTAGTTTACGCTCGAATGGTAGAGAAGGTTGGAAGTCGACGTTATTGGGAACAATGGGCAAAGGATGTGGCCATCATAGCGGAACGGCAGATAGAACGAATTACCTATTTGGTAGAAAACCGCAAAGAACAGAAAAAAGCATTCGATAAATTTCTTGTTGGGCTGCAAAAGAACATCAACCCCAGTACTTCTGAACAGCAGGCAATCGAAATGTTGGCACAGCACATGATCACCAAGCCAATTTTTGAAGCCTTGTTTGAGGATTACTCTTTCGAAAAGAATAATCCAATTTCAGAAGCAATGCAAAAGATGCTTAATCACTTAGAAGGTGAATCTGTAGCGGATGAATCCGAAAAACTGCAAAGATTTTATGAATCTGTGCGTAAAAGAGTGGAAGGAATCGACAATGCGGAAGGCAAACAACGTATAATTATCGAACTTTACGATAAGTTTTTTAAAAACGCTTTCCCTAAAATGGCCGAACAATTAGGTATCGTGTATACACCGGTCGAAATTGTAGATTTCATCATTCATTCGGTGGATGACGTACTTAAAAAGGAGTTTGACCGTTCCATCTCAGATGAGAACATTCATATCCTCGACCCATTCACTGGTACCGGAACGTTCATCACACGTTTACTACAAAGTGGGCTTATCAAGGATGAAAACTTGGAAAGAAAATACAAACATGAGCTTCATGCGAATGAGATCGTTTTACTGGCTTATTATATCGCTGCAGTCAATATCGAAAACGCTTATCACGATTTGATAGGTAAGTCCAGGAAAGTAGAGCCAAAGGAGAATTATGTACCCTTTGAGGGTATTGTTCTTACAGATACCTTCCAGTTGGGAGAAACCGAAGAGAGCGAAGAACTTTTTTCGGAAACGTTTCCCCAGAATTCTGCCCGGGCAGCAAGACAAAAAAAGACTCCCGTGCGTGTGATTATTGGAAATCCACCTTATTCTGTAGGACAAAAATCAGCAAATGACAATGCTCAAAATCAGAAATACGCCAAATTAGATAACCGCATAGCACAAACATACGCTGCCCAATCTTCAGCTGGCCTAAAAAATGCTTTATATGACTCATATATTAAAGCCTTCCGTTGGAGTACAGACCGGTTAAACTCAGACCATGGTGGTATTATTGCGTTTGTAACCAATGGAGCATGGCTTGACGGGAATAGTACCAACGGTTTCCGTAAAACGATTGAAAAAGAGTTTTCTAGTATTTGGGTTTTCAATTTGCGTGGAAATGCACGAACTCAAGGGGAATTAAGGAGAAAAGAAGCTGGCAATGTTTTTGATAGCGGTTCTCGTGCTCCCATTGCTATTACTCTGTTAGTAAAAAAACCGGAGGCCACGAACAAGAAAGCCACAATCCATTATCACGATATTGGCGATTACTTAAATCGAGAGGAAAAACTTAAAATCATTACAGGATTTGGTTCCATCGATAATCCCAAAATGGATTGGACTCAGATTAATCCCAATGAACATGGAGATTGGATAAGTCAAAGAAATAATTTATTCTCAACCTTTATTCCGATTGTTAAAAATGAAAACGAGAATTCTTCTTTTTTCAATTTTTATTCATGGGGTCAGAAATCAAATAGGGATGCTTGGGCAAATAATTCGTCGAGAAAAAAATTGCTACAAAACATAAACAAACTAATTGATTTTTATAACATTCAGCGAAACGAGTATCATTTGAATAGTGACAATGAGGATATAGAAGTAGAGGATTTCATTAATCCGGATCCTACTAAAATAAGTTGGTCAAGATCGTTAAGACGAAGGTTGAAGAATAATCAAGAGCTAACCCCAACGGAGAACTGTATCATTTCTTTGTATAGGCCCTTTTTCAAACAATATCTTTATTACGAGAGAGATCTCATTGAAGAAATTGCAAGAATCCCTCAACTCTTTCCTACAAATGACTACGATAATCGTGTAATTTGTTTAACAGGGAAAGGAGCCTCAAAAGATTTTTCGGTATTAATGACGGATGCTGTTCCAAATCTCGATACGATAGAAAAGGCGCAATGTTTCCCCCTATATTATTATGAAAAAAACAATAATCAGCAAAAGTCTCTGTTCGATGACCCAGATGAAAATGAATACATTCGTAGAGATGGAGTATCGGATTTCATTTTAGGTCGTGCTCAGAAACAATACGGAAAGAATGTATCGAAAGAAGATATCTTCTATTATGTATATGGATTTCTATATAGCCCTGATTACCGTATAGCGTTTGCCAACGATCTTAAAAAAATGTTGCCGAATATTCCCCTCGTTGATGACGTCCGTCATTTCTGGAAAATCAGCAGAGCTGGCAGGCAGCTTACTGAACTTCATATTAATTACGAGAGTATACCCCCATGCCCGAATGTAACAGTTACCGGTGATGATATCGGTTATTTCAAAGTACAGAAAATGAGATTTCCCAAGAAAGGGCAAAAAGACACCATCATTTTCAATAGCAAGATTACCATATCCAACATTCCCGACAAAGCGTATGAGTACATCGTGAACGGGAAATCTGCCATCGAATGGATTATGGAACGCTACCAGGTTACAGTCGACAAGAAGAGTAAAATTAAAAATGACCCCAATGATTGGGCCAACGAGACTGGAAATCCCCGTTACATTCTCGATTTACTACTAAGTGTGATTAATGTCAGTCTCCAAACAGTTGATATTGTCCATCAATTACCTGAACTCAATTTTCACGGTATGGAATCGAGTGATTAAGAGTGATCCACTCTATACGTTTTATCATATTGTATTACAATAGAGTAAACACTTTTACCAGTTTTCACGTAAAACAAATGTAAAACAGAATAGTATTTTCGTAAAGGGAAAATTCATTCTTTTCTTTTTCGTTATTTTTGTAATTAAGCATTTGTAATACAAAAACATCATGATTGAAGAAGAAATATTGTTTTCCTATGAGGAATTAAATTTAATTCAAGAATCAGCACTTAAGAACTCTTATTTGAGAGATCCGATGTTTGTTGCTATTTCAAAGCAGCCGACTGGAGTTTTGACGCTTTCACCCATTCATGGTTTGATTTTTGCAAAAGGGAATGAATATACTGGTTTTGAACATATTGTTCAAAGGCATCAGCAATCTAGACCACATTGGATTAAATCAAGTGATGAGAATGATAATTATTATTTCAGATTACAGGATCAAGGGTTGTTTCGACCTGACTCCGTTCCAATCTATGATTATTGTATGATTGCTGACTCTTTATATAAAAATGAAAACCTAAATGTTGAAAAGAATAAAAGGCCCGATCTTTTTGAAATGTATACAGGTGAACATACTCATCAAGACTTAGAAACTTCTAAATATAATTTGCTAATCTATAGAGGAACTAAAGTTGTACACACTATTTATCCTCAATCAAATAAGAATAATCCTAAAAGAGTAAAGGGCTTTAATTATTCAAGAGGGGCAGCCTCTTCAAGTTGGGATTTTAAGAACTCAATAACAATGATTGAGATCCCTTATTTTGATCACAATAACATAGTAAGATATCTTCTGATTTTTAGAAAAGTTTCGGATAAACTTACAGTAATAATTCAAATCAATGACATTTTAGGAAATCCCTGGAAATCTGTATTTGTTGGTAGACTTAAAATTGATTTTAATAAATTTCGTGATGATTTTGATCCATTTGACGTAATTAGATTAGAATGTGGGGATTTAAGGGTATTAGAGAGAAAAATATTAGAATTAGATAAATGCTTTATAAAGATGACAAATCAAGAAAATCAGGAAAATAAGCCGAAAAAACGAGAGTAATTTTTACCCTCATTATGCAAACGAGAGTAATTTTTTTGTATTTTTGCCCTTGTGTCAAGAACGAGAGTAAAACTTACACTTGAAAGATATGAGCAAATTTGATCGTAAGAAACCATATAATGACTTGCCATTGCTACCGCCAAAGGCAGATATTGAAACGAAAGATATACTTCGCAAAACCATTTCCGCCGGTAGGGCCCTGGCACAACTCAACGGTACTTTGTTGAATTTGCCCAATCCTACCCTGTTTCTGGACACGATCTACCTGCAGGAAGCAAAGGCGAGTTCCGAAGTGGAAAATATCATTACAACCAATGACGAACTTTACAAATCCCTTGTAGCCGACAGAAAAGTGGAAAATTCTGCAACGAAAGAGGTGTTAAGTTACAAGGAAGCACTTTGGTCTGGGTTAGAACAACTAAAGACCAAGCCTTTTATCACCACCAACCTTTGCATAAGAATTGTGCAGTGTATCAAACAAAACAACGCCTCTATCCGGGTTACTCCGGGTACAACGTTGAGCAATACACAAGGCGAAGTGATTTATACCCCGCCAAGTGGAGAAACCGTTATCCGGGAGAAATTGGCAAATCTGGAAAAATTTATCAATGAGGATGAAAGCATAGACCCCCTTATCAAAATGGCGTTGATGCACTATCAATTTGAAGCCATTCACCCATTTGCCGACGGTAACGGACGAACAGGCCGGATTTTATTATTGCTCTACCTCAAACTTTCGGGGTTATTAGACACTCCGGCCATTTATTTGAGTGAGTATATCATCAAAAATAAGACGGAATATTACCAAAGACTACGTGGTGTAACTGAAAAAAATGAGTGGGAAGAATACATCCTGTTCATGTTGGATATGATAGAACAAACCTCTGCAAGAGGACTGGAACGACTTAACAGGATAACAAAATCCATAGACGAAACCGCCGAAGAAATAAAAACAAGATTGCCAAAAATCTACTCCAAGGATTTGGTTGAAATTCTATTCCGTTTGCCCTATACCAAACGCCAACATTTAATTGCGGAGAACATCGGAAACGCCAAAACAGTCGGAAATTATTTAATAAAGTTAGAGCAGAATGGATTTTTGAAATCGGTAAAAGTAGGAAAAGAGAAACTGTACCTGAACGAAAGGCTGTTGAAGATTTTGGAATAATAAATATTGCCCGGACAGCATAAGACTCTTGCTACATTTTCAGTTCCATTGCCCCCGCAAAAACAACCTTTACATTTCTATCCCCCTCAGGTTAACTCCACCAATACCCGTCAGTTCTATCTTCAGTTGACTACAATTTGTAGTCAACTGAAGATACAATCTGCCGACGATAAATATTACAAAATCAATGTTGCTGATGTAGAACCTAGAACCAATCTCACCATCTGCTTAATAAATCCTGCCATATTTTTTCTCATTCTTTGCTGTACGGATTATTTTTCTTATTTTTGAACAAGTAAAAACGATAATGGATATCTATACGCATCTGAGAACAATGGGAAAAAACAATAAAAATAACGTTCCTGTCTTTTCGCCCAATCTGTTTTGGGACGTAAATGCTGATGACTTGGATATGGTGCAGCATAAAGCTTTTATTGTCAACCGTGTGCTCGATTATGGTCAATGGGACGATTGGAAAACTATACTTAACTATTACGGTTTGGAGCAAATCGCTTCCATAGCCAAAGATTTAAGAAGCCTGTTCCCAAAGTCATTAGCTTTTATATCAACAGTATCCCGTATTCCTGAAAATCAATTCCGATGCTACGAACTTTTACAGTCGAAAGACGAACTCTGGCACTTCTGAAACAGCTACAGCAAATGCCTTTGTTCCAAAACTCGAGGCTTGTCGGTGGTACTGCACTTGCATTGCAATTGGGTCACCGAAATTCCATAGACCTTGATTTTTTTGGTGAGTTTCAAAATTCGTATATTGATTTCCTGAATGCATTTAATAACGAGGAACTTACAGTGAATTCTTTGCAAAATACAAAATCCATCCATATTTTTGAAATAGAAGGTGTGAAAGTAGATATTGTAAACTACCCCTACAAATGGCTGGAAGATCCAATTGAAGATGATGGGATAAAGCTGTCGGGATTGAAAGATATTGCTTCGATGAAGCTTGCTGCGATTACCAATAGAGGAACCAAAAAAGATTTTATTGACATGTATTTCCTGTTACAACATTTTTCATTGAACGAAATGTTGGGATATTACAAAACAAAATACAATACAAATTCCATTTACAATGTAATTCGCAGTTTAGTTTACTTCGCCGATGCCGAAAACGATCCCATGCCTAAAATGTATATACCGGTTATTTGGGACGAAGTAAAATCGACCATCAAAGAATCTGTAGAAAAAATTTCTGTATAGTAGTAATCATAGAAGACTACTGGTTAACACCTATCCCCCCGGCAAAAACAACCTTTTACATTTCTATATCTATCCTGGTTAAACAGTACATTCCGAAATTTCTAATCCCGTAGCTACGATCATTCGGGTACAGAGAAAATTGGGGAACGAAGATCAAAGGTAAAACACATCACACCTTTCAACCCAGTCCACCAATACCAACCTCAGACCCACGAAAAAATCCCCAATTCCCCCTGTAACCCTGCCGTGCAAAGGATGTTTTTGCCTCACCGACAGTGAAACCCGTGTTCCGTCTTGTGTTCCTTTCAACATCCCCCGGAAGTCCTGATACCACCCTCATCCCTGTAGTGCACCGATGAATCCTACCGACAGTCCAATTTCCAACCCTCACCCCGGTAGTGATCCCGCCCCATCCCGGTATTCTCCCGGGATGCAGTCCACACGGCTCTTTAACCGGAAACCGTAAAACCAACCATCCCGTTCCTATTCGGTAAACTCCCGAACCCACCGGTCACCAGTATAACCAAACAGGTTATAAGGTGTTCGTCAATCGCTCCCTTAGTTTCGCAAAACATATGAGCAAGGGCAAGCAAGTGGCTTTAAAAAAATCTCCACCCTTGCTTCGCTGCAGGTAGTATTTTTTCAGCCACCCTTGCACACACCGCAGCCACACCTCACGCTTCCGCTCCAGTCCACTTCGCTTGCGGAGGACGATCCTCGATGATACCAACCTATCACATCCCCAGAAAATATCCAATAAGAAACCCCTTCAAATCGCTCCGTTTGGTGCTCATCGTGGCGTGGCTGCTTGTTTTGCTGCACAACGCTCGCTCAATCCTCACCCGTGGCTACTCTTGCCCCCTTAAACCCCGATATCGAATTCGCTACGCTCATACATCTGTTTCTAAGGGGGCAACCGCCACTCAGTGTTTCTGCTCGCCTGCTGGTCGCTCGGGCTACACGGGGTGTCACACTTTTTGTAAATCCACCGCCCTGCCGCTATTGCAGTGCTCATTCCACTCACTACGTCTGTTGCCGACCCTCATTCTTCGGGACAACAACATCCTTCGTTCGGTTCCATTCACACCGCACCCCTGTATCACGGCAAGAGCTTAATTCCGCTCGTCATCCCGTTCCATCCTTCGCTCATTACACTACAGGCGCTTTTCCCTAATCGTTGAATATCAACCAATCGTTCTCCGCTTCGCTCCGCATATTGCAGCCAAGTTTGCTCCGCACTTCGCTGCAATCCGCACCGTCTAAAGCCCCTTACGTTTCATTCGCTCAATTCCACTCACTTCCTCACTGCATCAAGCACTTGCCCAAACCGATACCCATAAACAAAAAGATGCGCCACCCCTGCTGAAATCAGTAGGCGTCACTCGCACTCGTGACCTCGTGCTTCCTTCTGCCACCACCCTCGCTCCACTCGCAACGGCTCGCGCCTCTTCACTCCGCAACAAAAAAACACTCCACTTCGTTCCGCAGTTTTTTTATTGCTCCGTTCCGGATAACCTGTTTTTCCGGCAGGCGAAGAACCCGATAATCAACCGGCAGGTCGTTCAGGTATATCCGACGCAGTATAGTGAACCGAACCTTTTCAATAGAAAAACCAGGTTGCTTCGCTCCCCCGGTTTTTGAATTGAACCTTTGAGGATAAATATTTTATCCTCAAAAATTCGATATTCTTTTAGTCCTTTTTTCGGATTTCCGAAAAAAAAGACTAAACTTGCACGGTTATTACTATTTTAAATGCATTATGTGTGATATTGAAACGATAAATCCATACGAAGAACCTCTAACAAAATATTTTGAGACAATAATTGATTTTATTCATACTTATAATAGACTAAATAAAATTCTCTTGAAAGACGCTCAAAAATATTCCCAAGAAGGCTCTATATATGATGCTACGTCTGCTTTAGTAATTAGTGATTGGACAGGTTCCACTGATAACGGATGGAAAATTAATTATTACACGGGTACAATAAAAGAAGTGAATAAGAAAAACTATCCTGATGAAATAAGCAAAATACTCTCCAGGGAGTTTGGAATGGCATATGCTCAATGTTTTGAAGCGTTCGAAACATTATTAAAGGATTTGATTTACATCAAAATTCAGAATGATCACAATTTCAAAAACTTATTGCCAAATAATGACTATTCAAGACAATCTATAAAAGGAGGAACCGACTTATTTAAATTAGTGAGAAAAGCTGGAGGTGAGAGATTTAGAAAGTATTCTAAAGAGAATAATTGTAAATTCAGGTTTAAAGAAATGTTCACCATTATATCCGAAATAAGGCATGCAATTACACACTCAAAAGGAGTTCTTGCAACGGCAAAAATTCCAAACGACAACTATTACAAGGCTCTTTTCAAATACTTAATGCCTTTTAATGATCTTGAAGGAGAAAAAATACTTTTGAAATTTGAATATGATATGTTTTATAATCTTCTTATTTATTTGTCAGAGTTTGGTTATCAGATATTTAAGATATTAAGCGAAGAAGATAATTACGAGTGTAAAATACTGTAAATAAATTCTTACTTAAAAATGACACTACACGAAGCCATAGAAAAGCTTTTACGACGGACAGGACTACCTATGACAACCCTGCAAATAGCACAGGAGCTGAATAATAATGGTTGGTATCAAAAAAGGGATAAATCACCAATTCATGAATCGCAAATTCGTATTAGGGCATATAATTATTCTAAGATTTTTCACTTGCATCGTTCAATTGTCTCACTTAAAAAACAATCTTCAAATGAAGCAATAGGGAAGGTTACAATATTATCCGATAATACTAACAAGAGGCAAAAGTGTACTCTCCTTCAAAAAACTAATCAATGTATAACGAGAATCTAAAATTCCGTTAGACATTTGTTAGAGTTCCGTTATGTTTTTTATTTCGTCCCACCTTAGGTCTGTATAACTTGCTTTTAATCATAGATAAAATGGAATAAAGAAAATAAAAATCAATAAATTCGGTAGTGTGAAAAAAAATAGTTAAACTTGCAATTGACATTATTATGCTTTAGAAACATATCAGTTCATATTATCAGATTATTATTAAATCAAGTAGAGAAGCATGACAATTAAAGAAGCTGTTTTAAAGAGTCTGGAAGATATCAATGGTGTAACAAATTATTGGGCTGTTTTCGAGCATATCATTAGCAATAATTATTATGATTTTGGTGAAGCGAAAACTCCCGGATCCACAGTATCCGCAATATTGGGGGATTTTATTAGAAATGGAGATACCAGAGTAAAAAGAATTAAGCAAGGAAGTACATATTCATATTACCTGACAAAAAATGAGCAAAACATTGGTCTGGAGATATTGAGCGGAGAAACAGAACCTTTAGTAACCGGCAAAACTAAGGCAAGGAAGACCAAAACCTATGAAGAGAGAACTTTACATAAGCTTTTGAGTAGTTTCCTGAAGAATATCGATACCTATTCAAAAACCATTTTTCATGAACATTCTAATGGGAAAGACAGCAACCAGATTTGGACTCATCCAGATATGGTTGGTATTAAATTCTTGAATTTACAGACAAAAGCCAGTCAAAACTTCTTAAAATCAATCAATCGGGTTGACACTTTCAAATTGAGTTCATATGAACTCAAAAAAGAAATTAACAGCGATAGCGAACTGAAAAAAGCGTATTTCCAGGCAGTATCAAATTCAAGCTGGGCAAATTATGGTTATCTCGTCGCTTTTGAATTTAGTGATAACCTGTATGAAGAAATGGAAAGGCTGAATCAGTCTTTCGGAATAGGTATAATTGAGCTTAATGCCAATCCCTATCAAAGTAAAATCCTTTTTCCGGCAAGTTATAGGGATCTGGATTTTAAAACGATTGATAAACTCTGTAAGATGAACAACGAATTTGAAAATTTCATCGTGCAGGTTGAAAAACTGATGACCGCAAGTGAAAAATATCTTATGGGGGCAGAAAAGGAACTTGATGAATTTTGCGACACCTACTTTGCCAATGACACAGAGGTTGAAAATTATTGTACTGAAAACCATATTCCTATAACAATTGAATAAAAAAACATTCATAGGATTGCATCCAAAGAAGTAACACTGAAATTAAAACAACATTAAAATGAATAAGGCAATCTCAATATTTCTGTCAGCCATTATCCTGATGGCATGTTCCAAATCGGATGAAGACGTTCCTTCCGGAGATGAGGATAATCGTATTGTCAAAACCACGATAACTGGTAAAATCGAAAAGGGTCCTTTCCTTACAGGCTCAAAGATTACACTGTACGAATTGGATAAAGAGTTAAAACAAACAGGAAAGAATATATTTAAGACAGAAACAACGAATGATAATGGTGATTTTGTTTTTGACAGTAAAATGGAACTACTGAGTCAGTTTGTCGAATTGGAGATATCCGGATATTTTTTTAACGAAGTTACAGGTATAAGATCTTCCTCACAAATCACGCTTAACGTTCTCGCAGATGTTTCCGGTAAAGACAAGGTCAATGTGAATATCCTCACGCATTTGGTCTATAAAAGAATTAAAAACTTGATCTCTGAGGGGTTAAGTTTTCCTGTTGCGCAAAAACAGGCGCATAAAGAACTTCTAAACGTTTTTTATATCGCCAATGAAGTCAAAAATTCCGATGACATCGGGTTAACAGACGGAAATGATGATGCAGCGGTACTGCTTGCGATATCGGCAATTCTATTGCATGACAAAAGGGAAGCTGAGTTTTCAGAATTCATTGCTAAACTGAGTAATGACTTTGCGGATGACGGTACAATTTCGGATAGTGACTTGATGGGGAAAATTCATCTGGGTCAGCAAAATGTGAACTCAATTAAAGTGATGGATAATCTGAAATCCTATTTTTCTGAACAAGGTAAAACAATAGAGGTTCAGAATATTCGCAAATTTATCGATGGTAATGGAGATGGTATATTGGATGATAAAGACGCAAATCTAGACCGTAACCCGAATGAGTCGATAACGGAGGATGAGATTTTTAAAAATGAGGAAGTATTTAAACAAGCCTTAACCGGATCCTACGATAAGGTTCGTGGCTATTTTGAGAGAATGCTTGTGCTGGATGCAGTTCGATGTAATTTAATCGATTATAGTATAGATATTTCTTCTGACAATACTATTTTAAAAGACGCCTGGGCCCAAGCATATCAAGCTATTCATAGGTTAAATCAAATCATTGAACATTCCCAGGATGATGCAAACCAATACGCAAAACCATACCATTTTACCTCACGGGTATTGCGTGCTTTGCTCTATTTGGACATGGTTCAGCATTGGGGTGATGTACCTTTCATTACAAAGCCATTGACAATGGAAGAGATATTTGTACCCAGAACTGACAAAGTTCAAATATTCAATTCTTTATTAATCGATCTGGACGAATCGATGCCTTATTTAGAAGAAGATACGGAACATAATCAGATGTTTGTTTCACAAGATCTGGCAATCGCATTGATTGCAGCCATCCAATTGGAACGTAAAGATTATAGTACCGCAGCAACATATTTCGAAAAAATAATCAATAAAGGGAATAAAATATCTTTGGATAATACTGTCTACTCTGACATAAATAATAACGAAGCATTATTTACCCTGTTGTTTTCTGAAAGCGAAGATTATCAGCCTTTTCAGGTGTTTAGTCAACACTTGAAAAAAGGCAATTTGCATCCAATATACAGAAATACAGATGTATTTCTCAGCTATGCGGAGGCTCTGGTAGCTTTAAACAAAACATCAGAATCGTTAAGCTTATTGAATAAGGTCAGGGCTGCTGATAATATGGCTCCATTACAAGACTTTCCGTTAAAACCTGAACATGAAATAGCAGATCTATGGAAAAAATTCATTGGTTCGGATTACGGTTACTTTAGTCTCCTCAAACGATTAGGAATTGCAGTTGAACTTTTAGATATTCAAAGTTATCATCAGTTATATCCTATTCCGCTAACTGAATTAATGATGAATCCAAATATAACGCAGAATCCGGGATATTAAAATATATTTATACCTCAATTTAAGACAGAGATACTTATCCCCGCCCAATCTCTCATAAATACGCACACCGCAAAGGTACGGTGGCTTTTGTGTAATCTTGCAAGGTCGAGCCCTTCGGGTTTTCGATGGAATCTCCAATTCCGCCGGGGCGGAAATAGTATTCCACCGAAAAACCTTGCCGATTACAAAGCCACCCTTTGCTATACGCTAAGTTTGTATTTAATCCATTCACTTATTTACTGATCCCCTATAACGCAAGACAAGGCATACGAAGGCACTCCATACCATGTTGTGAAGAATAAATTACTATACTATAATTTTATTCGTGGATAAGGTTATGGCCGTACCAAGTCCATACCAACTCCAAGTAATTTATGTTTAACATTTTAAAGAATACAGTTTTATGGGAACAATTAAACAAGGTATTTTAGGAGGTTTCTCCGGCAAGGTCGGAACGGTTGTCGGAGGAACGTGGAAAGGCATCCATTACATGCGAAGCCTTCCGTCCAGTGTGAGAAATCCCCGGACACCCGGGCAAGTGAAGCAGCGGACAAAATTCTCCATCACGATTGAGTTTCTGAAACCGCTCACCCCTTTCCTGCGGATAGGGTTCAAAAACTACGCCAACAGGCAGACAGCGTTCAATGCAGGGATGTCTTACAATGTAAACAACGCGGTAGATGGCGAGGTTCCCGATCTGGAGCTTGATTTTCCAAAAATCCTCGTCTCCCGGGGAAGTCTTCTGCCGGCAGAGAATGCCGCTGCAGTAGCTTCCGAAGGGAGCCTGAACTTCACATGGAATGACAACAGTGGAGTAGGGAACGCCTCTGCAGGAGACCTGGCAATGCCGCTGGTTTTCAACAGTGACAAAGGCGAATCCGTTTTCAGCACCGAAGCCGGTGAGCGCTCGGCCGGTTCTGCAACAATGAATATCCCCGACAGTTGGATGGGTGATACCGTGGAAATATACCTGGGGTTTATTTCCGAAGACGGTGTGATGGTGGCCAATAGCACCTATCTCGGTCAGCAGACAATAGCTTAAGCTATTGCTGCCCTTTCACATGGAACCGTTCCCTGCCGGAACGGTTCCATATCTACTATAATGTTTAACATACCACATACAACCACAAAATATTTTTGGTTATTGCCCTGATTGCATCGTGATATTTTTCTCAAACCGGCATCCCCAATAAAAGATTGAAAAGATGATTACCCTTCTCCAAATAAATTATGAATTACTCGCCATATTTTCGTCATTGGTAGGTGGAGGTGCGCTGGGTGGATTACTCTCGATAATCATCAACCGGAAAGAAAACAAGCGGATCAAAAAAAGTGAGGCTGTAAAGTCCGAAGCCGAAGCCAAGAAAGAAGATGTTTCGGCAGCCGTGGAAATGATGGGCTTATTGGAACGTACCGTCTCGCACATGGAACGGATGAACGACTACAACAAAACCAATTCGGAAGAACTGCTAAAACTACTTCGGGATAAGGACGATATCAACGAGAAGTTGAGGAGCGATATCAAACTACTACAGCTTCAAAGAACCGAAGATCATAGAAGGATCACCGGACTTGAAAAAGCATTCGACAGGGAGCTTCAATGGCGAAAAGATGGGGACTACCATTATTGCGGGGTTGAGGATTGCGACAAAAGACAACCCCCTCTGGGCACATTTAAACGTGAAACCCAACAAAAACAACAACAATGAATATCCAAATCTTTCTTCAGGAGATAAATACAAGTCTGTTCAACCGACGTATGAATGACAGCCAGCGAAAAGGCATCATTGTTAAGTTGACAGAATTTGGCAACCACCATATAACCGATACCCGATGGAGAGCATATATGCTTGCGACATCCTTCCATGAAACCGCCAGAACCATGCAACCGGTCGAGGAAATCGGAAAAGGCCGAGGCAAACCTTATGGTCAAAAACTGAAATATAACCGAAAACCCTATACATGGCCCGACAAAATCTACTACGGACGAGGCGATGTGCAATTAACCTGGTACGAAAACTACCTGAATATGGGGAGAATCCTCAACCTGCCGCTACTTGAACAGCCGGAGCTCGCCCTTCAGCCCGGCATATCCGCACGGATAATGATAGAAGGCATGACAAAAGGTATCTCCAACCGAGGCGATTTCACCGGTGTATCGCTCGAAAACTACTTCAACCCGTACACCGATGATCCCATACGTGCACGACGGATTGTGAATGGACTCGATCAAGCCAATAAAATAGCGGAATATCATTACAAGTTCCTGGACGCAATAAAAAAAGCATCATAAAAAACGGTATAAAAAAGTATCATCATGAGCAGATCAGCAAAACGTAGAATAATAGCTGCAGCTTTAGTAATTGCAATTCTGCAATTACTTGCAGGATGCAAATCCAATCAGGTAATCACAGAAAAAGTAGTCACGAAAATTGATAGTACTGCAATCTGGAACTTGGAGAAAGAAATCCATAAGAAAGAACTTCGGATCACCCTTCTCGAAACCGATTTAAAGCGGACAAAGGACGAAAATATCAATCTCCGGAATGAAGTATCGAAACATGAAATACATTACGATACAACCGCCCCGGTTGACACCTCAACCGGTCGGCCGCCTGTATCTGCAGAGATCATCACCATCAGCAAGAGTTGGATTGAAAAAACCATTAAGGAGTATGAAACCCTTATTCAGCAAGCATCAACTCAAAATGAAACTCTAACCACTGAAAACACCAACCTTCAGCTCACGGTAAAAACCCTGGTTGATGAGAACAAAGAGTTGAAGGAAAAAACCACCGCTGCCGGCAGCACAAAATTCAGGTTATTTTCCATCGGCCTAGTGGCCGGTATACTGTTGAGTTTGCTGATTTGCTTCGCAATTCGCAAGCTGCTCAACTAACGCTATAATGAATCTTCCGATCAACCACATTATCAGCCACGATAAAATTTTGACAATTTTAGATTGCTGTTTGCCGGTTACAGCTGTATTTACCAAAATTCAAAAAGGACACAGATATAAATCAAATTGTACAAAAACACACACGTTTAACCTCTATTTAAACAGCATTTAAGCGGCAAGCAAATTTGGTTACCTTAATTCTTGATCGAACTATTTCATAAAATAATTCACAGCCACAGATCCGAGTATACCCACCATAAGTGCTAAAAAGAATCCAACAAAAATATTATTTCTCAACTTTTTTTTATTTTCGTAGTATTGTTCTTGTTTTCCAATACAGAATATGGTTTGTGGATATAGCCAATAAAGGAAAGAAGGCACTAGTTTTGCAAGCACGAACCCAATCGCTGCAGAGAGAGCCGCTACTGTTGAAACATAATGATTAAGAGAAATTTTTTTTGAAAGAAATGCTATAAAAATAGCAATAATTATAAGAAAAATAACTACTGTGATAGAGAAAAATTGCGGGCTATTTAATATTGAATAAGAGGACTTAAAATTTAGTGAAAACTCATCAATTTTTTTTCACATAGTAGTCTAGCTCTTTGTTCGTTACATTTCTTATTTCATACTTAATAGAATAAGATGATTTACTTAAGTCTGATAGAGAAATTTCAAAATCAGGTAATAGATAGAAATCCTTTGCTACTTTGTTGGCATTGATTTCAATCTTAGTTATTTTCCTGAGTGGAGGGTTATCGTATTCTAAAATTTGGTTGATATCATCTGTATCATATATACTGCCATCCATAATATACATTTTATATCTAACCTGCTTAAATTCAGTGGATATGAATTTATTCAATGAGATTAGATCTCTGGATGTTACGGCTGTACTAAATTTAAACGTTTTTGTTATTTGCCCGACCATTTTTTTTATTTTTCTTCTTCGGCAAATATACAAACAACTTCTTGACTTTTAACAAAGAAAAAGTTTTAATTAAGTCGTCAATCAATAATTTTGTTTCTCTCACGTCATAATAAGATAGGAGCCTACAACCCCATATCGGGATTGTTTACGAAGATCGATTAAATCCGGAAGCCATAAGCGGAAACTTGCGTTTCACATCAGTGTCAAGGTTTAGGCGCAAATATAACAATTATTTGGATAAAAAAGAATAATCCAAAAACTATAGTTCAAATTTCTTTTATAGAGAATGCCACTACTTACACTCATTGTTTACCCAGCTACCACTTTACCCGCATTTATTGCCGAATATTTCTTTTTCGGGTTCAGCAATTTTGAATTCATCTCCCTTCTCTTTTTAGCCGTTAGGTTGACATATCCTGCTGTTACATCCTTCTTTGTACTGTGACCAATCATTTTCCTTACAACTATGGGGCTAATAAGTAACTCATTCGTCAAATGTGATACATAACTATTCCGTGTGTAGGAAGTTGATAAAAGGCGATCTAATTCAAGTTGGTTGGCAATTACTTTTAGCGATGAGTTGATCGGATCAAGTGTAAGATGGGCCACCTCTTTGATTTTGCGTTCATTTTTATAGTTGGTTTAATGCCATTCAGAAAGGGAAAGATATATGTTTCCTGGCTTTTATGCCTTGCCGGTTGATTATTCAACCATTGGTGGGAGCAACGGTGCATAATTATAAATAGGTTTTTCTCCTTATTGTCTTTTTCTTTGTACAAATTAAAAAAACCGGATAACCCCGGGTTCTTTAATTGAGAGGTGTATCACCTCTTATAATTACATTTACAATTCCAGATTTTAGAAAGTGGCCAAGTAAGCCGATAGGCTTTCCATATCGGAAAACTCTTTCATATTGGCATTTTCGGTTTTCCGAACTCTTTTATGGGTACGGCTTTCAGAAACAACCGACATCATTGAACCAACAATACCTTCCATGTTTATTAATACAACATTATTTCTGCTCTCATTGACTATGGTATATATTTCATCCGCAAAAGCACGGGAGATAAATTCCACACCATTAAAATCGAGCTCAACAACATCAGTACAATCAGCTATACCTTTTCGTATATGATCTGCATTCTTTCTGGAGCGAATATCTGAACCTATCAACTCCGCTATTCTTATAATCTTTTTCATAACCTTGCTTTTAGTATATAACTCATTCTATGAATGAGTTTATTTTTATTAGTTATATTGCAATAATACTGCATATATGCTAAAAATAATAAACCAAGTGTTTGATAAACCGTTTACTCTACTGCAGTAAAAAGCCTTCTAATTTTTCAATACTCCTTCTATGTTTAGCCGGATTGATTTTTTTCAATTTGCTAATATTCTGCATTTTCCATAGAACTGATGGAAAATGTAAATATTCCTGATATTCAGTATGTCGGGACAGTTCTTCCCCGGACTCGAAAGCAATTAAAAATTCTTTGTCCTGCAGGGTCAAATTTGAATTGATGAAATCGACCAATTTTTCCCGTGTTTCCTCATAATCATTATACGAAAACGGGATTTTGGTCATTCCGGCAAACTGCTTCACAAGCGTTTCCTGATGATCTACTCTATTTGGTTTGAGCGACTCAATAATGGGCCGGTCGCCACCCAGAAGGCAATAGAGAAAACCTCTTTTAATCTGGTCAAAGTTAGTGATGAAGTCGAACATCAGTTTCACATCAAACAAATCCCGTGGGTGTTGACGGTCGAGAGCTGCAGTAATTTTCCCGCCGTAGAGTTGAGAAAGTGAAACAATTCTTGCTTTGTTTGCCGTCTCGAATTCATCTTGTGCAGCATTACATAGTGGTCTTAACGAAGCCGGTTCAATTAACCCGCGTTTCGTTCCGCTCACCTCAACCTTGACCATTATATTTCTCCGTATACAGTAAATTTTATTCGGCTTTTCAGTGATGGCAATATCCGGGACAACCGTTTTGACTTTTTCCTTGATGATTGCAAGATCTTTATGGATGTCTGCAAACGACTCTTCCCGGGGTTTTATTGGTGTGTAAGTAACGTCTATATCAACGGAATACCGAGGGAGATCGAGAATATACAGGTTGATCGCCGTTCCACCATGAATGGCAAAACTCTCCACGTCCTCTAATGTCGGAATAATTCTTAGAAGTAATTCAACCTGTTGCCGGTACATTCTATTCATAATATACTAAATCTCTTGGTAAGGTTATCTGATATTTTGGATCATAAACGCCATTTTTTACATTTGAGCGTTTACCTTTACCCAGGTCTATCTTATCCAAATTCAAATCATTGAACCACGAATGCCCGGCTTTTTCTGCCATATAAAGAAATAACCGTTTCACCTTTACCGAAGTATCTTCCTCTAATAATTGCTGCAGTAAATTTGGCCTCAAACCGTTAAGCATTTCCATGATCTGGTACAAATCGGTAAGGTTGTAAAATTTTGGAGCAAGGTCTAAACTTTCCAGAAATGCCCTTTCAGGCAGGGAAACCGCCACCTCAAAATTGTTTTCATCGACTGTTGATATTCCTTTCCCGTTATATTCCGAGTATTTCTTTAGGATATCAACACCCCAGTCATATTCCGAAAGCCATTTTGGAAACCATTCACCCCGGGGGCAATATATTACTATTGTCTGCCGGCCAAGCGGAACGTAATGGGCCAATCCCCGCATTTCCAAAGCAGATACCGCCCCTATATGGAATTTCTTGCCTAACTGGCTATTGTAGCACGACAGGGCACTGAACAAGGTTGGTTCTTCACCTGTCCTGTACATCACGCCATCATCTATAGCCGTAAGCCATTGCGAATTACGGTAATGTCTCTGCAGGGAGTAGGATATTCCATTTTGATTTAACCACGAGGCAAAGTACAATGCCCCCGGTGGAAATCTCTGCAGTAAAGAGTTTATTTTTGTTTGTCCTGTTGTAGTCATACTGCAAATATACTAATAATATTAAACTATATGCGTTTGTATTAGAATTTTTATGATTATTCTCCATCGGCCTGATGGTTGGCATACTCTCGACTTTGCTGATTTGCTTCGCAATTCGCAAACTCAAATAAAAATGGATGAAGATCCTCTCCTTCGGAATGGATTATCATCCATGCCCTTTGTTCAAGATCACAATTTGTGATCTTGAAAGTTCTCCATTGTAACTTCAAACATAAAGTCATCACCTTCAAAGCGTTTTATATTGCACCTTACCGACTGTTTTAAAACGCTCGTCTCCACGCCGTACATTTCTGCCAAATCAAAATCCAGCATGACCTTTACGCCCATTATATCGTATATCTTAGGAGGATTATAAAAGGGATCCCATTAAACCTGTATTCGATTCAGAACCTTTATATGAAGACCATCCTCTGAATTTTGATGCTGCCTGTCAGAGACATTCCGTTGCTGCCGATGTAAGAAGAGCCCTCTACTGGAACCTTTTTGACGGAGTAGACCATACTTACGGGCATCATTCCATATGGCAGATGTACGATCCTGAAAAAGGAAGGAACCCCATCAATAATCCGTTGATGTCATGGCAGGAAGCGTTTGACCAGCCGGGAGTTTTTCAAATGGTTTATGGTAAAAAACTGATAGAGTCGCGTCCTTTCCTTACAAGAATACCCGATCCGTCAATTATAGTGAAGGATAAAATTCCGACTTCAGTTGCGGGGGAAGGGCGCTATCGGTTCGTGGCAACCTGCGATACGGATGGTACGTATGCGATGATTTACTGTCCTGTAGGGCATGCCTTTACCGTCGATATGAAAGTCATAAAGGGAACAAAAGTAAAAGCGTGGTGGTATAATCCGCGTAATGGTGAAACAACTCTTTTTGACACATTTGATAATGTGCAGGATGAAAGAACATTTATTTCGCCTGATAAAGGAGAATTAACCGACTGGATACTTGTACTGGATAATGCTGCTTTAAATTATCCTGTCCCTGGGAAAAAATGATCTTGACCGGCGGATATTATAGCCGGATTATATTATCTTTTCTTTGAAGGAGAATTTGGAACTCCTCCCTGTTTACTTTTTGTCAAAAAATCATTCGAAATATAGTTGAATATTACCGTATTTTTTGTTTATTTGCAAGTAAAACAGTGCAAAATAATAGTTGCTATGATTCGGGATTTGACTGAACTGCTCTGGAAAGCGAAAAGCCGGCCTGTAAGGAAAATGGTTGTAGCCGCCGCCGAGGATGAACATGTTTTACAAGCTATACAGGATGCCATAAAAGAGGAGATTATCGTTCCTGTGCTCGTTGGAGATAAAGAGAAGATTGATCAAATAGCACAGTCGGTTGGTATTCCCCTGGACGGCATCGAATTGATCGACAATCGGGAGGGAACAGCCGTTTCTGCCCGGATCGCCGCGGCACAAGTGAAAAGCGGCAAGGCGGATATCCTTATGAAAGGCTTCGTAAGCACGGGCGATCTCCTGAAAGCAGTACTGGACAAAGAGTCGGGTTTGCGTACCGATCAGTTGCTGAGCCATGTGGCTTTCTTTGAGTCACCCTATTACCCTAAGATATTCTGTGTGACCGATGTGGCGATGAACGTGGCTCCCGGACTGGAGGCAAAGGTGCAGATCATTCGGAATGCCGTGAAAGCATGCCACGGGATTGGGATTGAAAATCCCAAGGTGGCGGTGGCTGCCGCGGTCGAGACCGTAAATCCCAAAATGGAGGCGACGGTACATGCCGCTCTGTTGAAGGAAATGAACGGTAAGGGTTTGTTGGATGGGTGCATTGTCGACGGCCCTTTTGCCATTGATATTGCGGTGAACCCGGAGGCAGCCCGCCATAAGGGTATAGGGGGGGAGGTGGCCGGCGATTGTGACGTGATCCTCGCCCCCGACATAGAAGCGGGAAACATGTTTTACAAAGCTCTCAACTTTCTGGGTGGGGCTTCCTCTGCAGCCGTGGTGATGGGAGCTGCAGTGCCTGTCGTGCTGACTTCACGATCCGATGACGAAAGGAGTAAGTTGCTCTCTATCGCTTTGGCTACCCTGATCAATTGACGGAGTTTCCGGATACTGCCTGTTCAGTACTGAAGACAGGTGTGTAGTTGCCCAAATAAACAAAAATGACTTTAAACTGAAAAATAAAATATTCAAATGGCAGTAAATACGCGCATTTTAGTAATTAATCCTGGATCCACTTCTACAAAAATTGCTATCTTCCAACAGGAAAAAGTGATTTTCCTGAAGACGATCAAACATTCTCAGGAAGTGTTGAGCAAATTCAAACGGATCACAGACCAATTCGAGCACCGTAAAGAGGTGATTTATGAAGAACTGAAGAATGCCGATATACCGTTGGAGACCATTGACGCGGTGATTGGCCGCGGAGGCTTGGTGAAACCAATCGGTTCGGGCGTTTACCGGGTAAACGATGTAATGAAAAAAGATCTGCTGGAATGTAAACGCGGTGAACACGCCAGCAACCTTGGAGGATTGATCGCTGCAGACATTGCAAAGTTACTCCCCTCTGCCGAGGCTTTTATTGCCGATCCCGTGGTAGTGGATGAACTTGATCCGCTCGCCAGGTATTCGGGACATCCCGACTTTGAGAGGAATTCTATTTTCCATGCACTCAATCAGAAAGCGATAGCTCGCTCGCACGCCAACTCCATCATGAAAAAATATGAGGATATGAACCTGATCGTAGCCCATTTGGGAGGAGGTATTACGGTCGGTGCGCATCGCAAAGGAAGAGTTATAGATGTAAATCAGGGTCTGGATGGCGATGGTCCTTTTTCCCCGGAACGCTCGGGTTCACTGCCTGTAGGAGCCCTATTGAAAGCTGCATTTAGTGGTCAATACAGTTACGAAGAGATGTACTCGATGATCGTCGGTAAAGGTGGGATGATGGCATATCTGGGAACAAATGATGCCTATTTGGCCGAACGGGAAGCGAAAGATGGCGATGAAAAATGCAGGGAGGTACTGGAAGCAATGGCCTACCAGGTGGCGAAAGAGATAGGAGCTATGTCTACCGTATTGAAAGGTGAAGTCGATGCGATCTTGATCACCGGGGGAATTGCCAACAGTAAATGGTTCTGTAATCTTGTCATTGAGCGGGTTTATCGGATAGCGCCTGTACATGTTTATCCCGGACAGGATGAGATGGGTGCCCTGGCCGAGAACGCTCTTCTCGCACTTAACGGAGACATTGAAATAAAAGAATACCAATAGGTTTATATATATCGGTAGGTTTATACAGGACCCTCTCATCCGGAACTGAACAAATGTTTTAGTCGATGTATCTTTTTAATCCCGAGAATGATCTCGCATTGGCCAATTTCTCCCTTAATTATACACCGCCGGCATCCGCGATCCGAATGGCAGAGGAGTTGGCGGTTTTGCCCATCTGGTATGCCGGGGCGGATGCTGCGAGTGCCGGAAAAGATGGATTGGTTGGTGGAATAAGTACGGCGATTGATACAAAGGCGGTTGCCTGGGACACGGTGATGGCTGCAGGAAGTGCAGACACGTCAGAGAGTAGCGATACTAAAGTGATTGCCGCAGGAGAGTTGAACCGCTCATTCCTGGAGGCTGTAAAAAAGATCCTGCCTGTAGAGGCGTCACTTGTCTCATTTTCCGATATTGCATTATACCCACACCTGAAGATTGTTCCCTGGGGGTGGAACCCTGCATTGAGAAGAAAACTAATATCAGAGGGAGTATCACAAGGATTGTTGCCGTCACCGGAAGAATTAGTGTGTTTAAGAAGATATTCTAACCGGCAGTATGCCGTGGAAATATTGCAAGAATTGCGAGTTGAAGAGGAAGGCTTTTGTGGAGAGTCTCATTTTTTCACAGATACCGAAGAATTGTATGCCTGGTTGGAGGCTCTACCTGGGACTAAAGTGTTGAAAATGCCCCTTTCGGGTAGTGGCAAAGGGCTGATATGGATATTGGGAGGGATTACCGATAAGCAACGTGACTGGTGCCGGCGGGTTGTCCGGGAGCAGGGTGGAGTAGTGGCAGAGCCGGTACTGACTAAAGTACAGGATTTTGCAATGGAGTTTTACCTGCACGAAGGGACGGTGCGTTTTGTCGGCTATTCTATGTTCAGTGCTGCTGCCTCTGGTGCATACATGGGCAATGAACTGCTCAGCGATACCCGGATTGAGGAAAAACTTGGGAGCTATGTTTCGATAGAATTGTTACATAGGCTCAGAAACTCACTGTCTGAAAAGTTGTCGAGCCGCTTCCCGCTTTATACTGGCTACGCAGGAGTAGATATGATGGTGTGTGAAACATCCGCAGGTTATTGTATCCAACCCTGTGTGGAGATCAATATGCGAATGAATATGGGAATGGTAGCACATATCTTCCATGAACGATACATGTACCCCGATGCGGAGGGTCAATTTGTTGTGGATTATTTCAAGAAGCCGGAAGGTGCTTTATCCTTCCATGAGAAAATGCAACGGGAGTCCCCTTTAAAGGTAGAGAACGGAAAGATACTTTCCGGCTACCTGTCGTTGACTCCCGTTGCCAAAACTACCAGTTATATTGCCTATGTGATTGTCTTATGAAATTACAAATTACTAATTACCGATTCCATCTTCTCATTTCACTGAAATACTGATAAAAGAGAGGCAGGGTCCTGATGCCGTTATAGAACTGTTCCAACGGGAAATTCTCATTGGGTGAGTGGATAGCGTCTGATCCCAGTCCAAAACCCATCAATATCGATTTAATACCCAAGATATCTTCGAAAGTAGCAATGATAGGGATACTTCCACCGGAACGCACGGGGACGGGATCCTTTCCGTACACATCTTTCAATGCTTTCTCTGCTGCTTTGTATGCAGGAAGATCGATAGGACAGACATAGGATGGTCCGCCATGCAGGTATTCCACCTTTACCTTTACCGATTTCGGAGCGATAGACTCAAAATATTTCACAAACAGTTTTTCTATTTTCTTATGATCCTGATTGGGTACCAGACGGGTGCTGATCTTGGCATACGCTTTGGAAGGCAATACCGTTTTGGCACCTTCTCCGGTGTAACCACCCCAGATACCGCATACATCGAAGGTGGGACGGATGCCTGTACGTTCATTGGTGGTATATCCTTTTTCCCCGAACAATTCTTTCACTCCGACAGATTTCTTGTATTCCTGAATCGAGAAAGGAGCCTTGGCCATCATGGCACGCTCTTTTTTCGATACCTCCACCACGTCATCATAGAAGCCGGGAATGAGAATATGTCCCTCATCATCCATGGTCTGTGCGATCATTTTCGAGAGCACATTGATAGGATTCGCTACCGCTCCGCCGAACAGTCCTGAGTGAAGGTCTGCAGCCGGCCCCGTCACTTCAACCTGCCAATAGGCCAGACCTCGTAGTCCGGTGGTGATAGAAGGAACATCACGGGCGATCATCGAGGTATCCGAGACAAGGATTACATCAGCCTGCAACATTTTCTTATGTTTTTTGCAGAACTTGGGAAGATTAGGAGAACCTACCTCTTCTTCCCCTTCGATAAGGAATTTTACATTGCATCCCAGTTTCCCGGATTGTATCAGGTATTCGAAAGCTTTGGCGTGCATGAACGACTGTCCTTTGTCATCATCGGCACCCCGTGCCCATATCTTGCCATCTTTTACAACCGGTTCAAAAGGATCGGTTTTCCAGAGGTCGACCGGATCGACCGGCATCACGTCCATATGCCCGTATACCAATACGGTTGGTGCTTTCTTATCAATAATCTTTTCTCCATAGGTTACCGGATTTCCATCGGTCTCCATTACCTCCGCCTTGTCGGCGCCGGCTGCCAGCAGGATTTCTTTCCATTTTTCGGCGGCGCGGTACATATCGGGTTTATGCGCCGGGATGGATGAAATGGAAGGGATGCGGATCAGTTCGAAAAGTTCATCCAAAAAACGTTGTTTGTGTGTTTCTACGTACTTGTTGATTTCGTTCATCATATTGTTTTATTTTATAGTTTGATAATAAATAGTCTTATAGATTTTCTTGCATAGCCCCTATTACGAAGCGGTATTGCAAGGTGGTTGATAATGTTGTGGAGGTATTACTTAACTCCTCTCACATTCATTTTTAGGGTATAAACCGAACTACGGGCCGTAATGAACAGGATATCCCGGTCTTTTCCTCCAAAACATACGTTGGACGGGCTCTCAGGGACTTCGATCTCCTGTCTCAGTTCTCCATCCGGTGAATAGACCCATACTTTACCCATCGTGAGATAAATATTTCCCCGCTCATCGATAGTCATTCCATCGGAACCTTTAGGTGCGAAGAAAGTTTTACCGGAGAGGCTCCCGTCGGGCCGGATCTCATATTTCCATATCTTCCCATCATTTATATCTGCTACGTACAGTGTCTTCCCATCAGGTGTGCCTATGATGCCGTTAGGTTGCTTGTAATCATCGATTACCCGTGATATGGCTCCGTCGCGTGAAAGGTGATAGACGCCCCGTCTGTCCTGTACCTCGGTATGTCCTTCCTCCCAGTAATCACGGTGGTAATAAGGATCGGTAAAGTAAATATCTCCATTGGGGGCAATCCATAGATCATTTGGCCCGTTCAGATGTTTGCCTTCGTAATTCTCAAAAAGAAGTTGTCTCTTTTTGTCTCTATCGAAATATACAAGTTGGTTAAACAGGTCGGCGCAAGCAACCAACTGGCCGTCAGCATTGAAATACATACCGTTGGATCTTCCGGTATCTTCCGACCATAATTCAATTCCCCTGATTTCATCCCATACATAAATACGGTCGTTGGGCTGATCGGTAAAGAAAATTCTCCCGTCCGGTGAAACGGCCGGGCCTTCGGTAAAAGCATAACCGGTACCGGCTTGTTGAATCTCTGCGTCTTCGGCGATAATGCCGGACTCCTGTCCGTAAAGGACGATAGTTGCTGATAGAAGAAGCACGGTATTTATTAATTTCATTTAAAATAATTTGGTTTGTTTGTTTTTCCATATCGCAAACATCAGTTTCTTCCGTAAAATAAATTTACTCCGATCAATGTTGTGGTGTAAAACTATAAAAAAAATCCGGAACACTGGGCCGGTTAGTGATGTTTTTTGATTGATTTTTATATCTTTGTGAAATATCTACAATATCAAGAGTCTTTATGTTTTAAACTAAAAACAAAGTCATGAAGAAATTCTTATCGTTTACCTTTTCTACTTTTCTTATCGGATTAGTGGCATGTAACAGTTCCGTTCAAAATAACAAAAACAGGATGCAAACAACTGATTTTATCCCCCAGGCCAAAGTCGAGGCGGTTATCAAACAACTCAAAGATTCTCTTGGAGATTCTCACGCATTCCGCATAGAGCGGGGTGTACGGCAGGTAGCAGGGCAATGGGGCGAACAGGATGGTACCGTAGACGATTTCGCAGGGTTTTGTAAGAATTCGTTTATTAGCGATACAGCACAACTTTCCGGCCTTTTTAGTGCGTTGGAACGTAATTTTGAAGTGATCTACGGTTACTTCCACAAGATAGATGTGATGCTCAAAGCTCCCTTGCAATTAGAAGGGCCTGAGATCACACCAGTGGACATGATGTTCGGTGGTTACGATGTCTCTGCCCATTTGACCGATGATTTGTATAACAATAAAATTGCGTTTCTTAGTGCGCTGAATTTTCCTTTCTATACGCTGGAAGAAAAAACTGAACAGGGCGCAGGATGGTCGCGGAAAGAGTGGGCTTATGCCCGGATGGGAGACAGGTTTACATCACGAGTGCCGGCAGCTATTTTACAGGATATTTCCAGAACGGTTACTGAGGCCGATGCTTATATCTCCGATTATAATATTTATATGGGAAATCTACGAAATGAGGCCGGGGAACAACTGTTTCCGGATAATATGAAACTAATTTCCCATTGGGGGTTACGCGACGAACTGAAATCAAACTATGCTGACAACCAAAAGGGGTTAGAAAAACAGCGGATGGTTTACAAGGTGATGCAACGTATTATTGACCAATCTATTCCTCTACAGGTGATCAACAATGATGACTATTCATGGGATCCGATAACGAACGAGTTGTTTGACAAGAATGGGGGATCCGTTGCTTCCAAACCTGAAGATATCCGGAGATATGAAGTGTTCTTAAAGAATTTTCATGCGATGCGTCAGTTAGACACCTATTCTCCCGATTATCCCACTCAGCTTGTCCGCGCATTCGATGGTACAATGGAAGTACCTCAAAAAGATGTGGAGGAACTATTCAGGGGATTACTCTCTTCGCCGCAGGTGAAAGAGGTGGCTTCATTTATTGAATCGAGGCTGGGACGGAAGCTGGAACCGTTCGATATCTGGTACAACGGTTTCAAATCGGGAGGAGGTATTCCCGAAGAGGACCTGACAGCCATTACTTCCCGGAAGTATCCCAACGCACAAGCACTTGAAGAAGATCTTCCCAATATTTTGATAAAGTTGGGTTGGAAGCCTGCTAAAGCCAGAGAGATTGCTTCACTTGTTACGGTGGATGCTTCCCGTGGTGCCGGCCATGCTTGGGGAGCTGCCATGCGGAATGATGTAGCACGCTTGCGTACCCGTGTCGGGACGGAAGGTATGGATTACAAAGGCTACAATATTGCTGTGCATGAGTTCGGACATAATGTGGAGCAGACTATTACCATGAACGATGTAGATTATTATATGTTGAACGGTGTTCCCAATACTGCCTTTACTGAAGCAGTAGCATTCATTTTCCAGAAGAGGGATCTGGAGTTGTTGGGATTGAAAAATCCGAACCCGGAAGATGAGTATTGGCTGGCGTTGGATAATTTCTGGTCTTGTTATGAGATCATGGGTGTTTCTCTTGTCGACATACAGGTATGGGAATGGCTATATGCTAACCCTGATGCTACGGCGGAACAACTGAAAGAGGCGGTGATTAGTGCTGCCAAAGAGGTATGGAACAGCTATTATGCCGGTATATTGGGAGGAGAGGATGAGACATTGCTTGGTATCTATTCACATATGATTGACTATCCGCTCTATCTGCCCAACTATCCCATGGGACATCTGATCGCTTTTCAGATCGAACAGCAGGTGCGGGGTAAGAATCTTGCCGACGAGATGGATCGCATGTATACGCAGGGAAGTATTATTCCCCAGCATTGGATGAAAAATGCCGTGGGTTCACCTATTTCCATTGATCCGTTGCTTGCCGCAACCAATGAGGCATTGCAGGCGTTAAAGAAATAAGCCGGCCTGTTGGCTGGGTTAAATGAGCATAATACAAGCTGTTTGCTTTATGCCATAGCGAGGGATATTCTAATTTTATTCAGCGATTAACACTGTTTTACGGGAAAATAGCGTAATTTTGTACCTGATCAGGAAAGATGCCGGAGTGGTCGATCGGGGCGGTCTCGAAAACCGTTGTACTCTCACGGGTACCAAGGGTTCGAATCCCTTTCTTTCCGCTGAAAGATATAGAGACTGTCTTAAAATGAAGTTTAACTTCAAGGGGACAGTCTCTTTTTTTGGATCACGTATGCATACTGAACTCGGATGTAAAATTGTTACCTGTGAAGATAAATAAAGTCCTAACATAAAAGTAGAAAAGTCCATATGAATAAAGGTATGAGTAAAAACTATCTACTAAGGGAATGGAGTTTATCGCCTGATAAAGGGGTAAAGTCTGGGTTATTTCCGTTATTTGTTGTATCTTTCGCATGTGTTTTTGGTCGGATTTCCCCGTTTTTGGCCTCCAAACCGTATTTTCGGGGTTTTCCATAAAGATACAAAAATGCCAACTATCTCACAAGTAAATAGTTGGGTATTTTTTTTAATTTAGCGAACGTGCCTAGATAAGGATCGCTTTTGTATCCCTATTATCGATTAAGATGGCGGGCCTGTTCTTTGTGTATATCACATCCGGTACAGCCGCCACAGATAGAGTGGTCTCTTTCGGTGAAAAAGAAACGATAGATTGCCCGTATGAGGATGATCCCCACAATGATACCGATGATAATAACGATGAAAAGTTGTATATCCATACCTTTTAAACAGTATTATAACAGGAAAAGTTTTTAGATACAACTCCTAAATCAACAGGTTTCCTATCTGGTATACCAGGAATGCTATAAGCCAGGCGAGACCTGTAGAGTAAAGTACACTGAATAGTGCCCATCTCCAGGAATGCGACTCTTCTTTGATGGCTACTACTGAGGCTACGCAGGGGAAGTAAATCAATACAAAGAGCAAAAAACCGGCTACCACAAGAGGGGTGAAGATAGGCGATCCGTCCGCATAAGACTCTGCCTTTAGCCGGTGCTGCAATGATTGCTGGTCTTCACTATCACCGGTGTATAGTACGCCCATGGTGGAGATGACGATCTCCTTGGCTGCCATTCCCGATAGCAGGCTCACTGATATTTTCCAGTCGAATCCGAGCGGGCGCATCGCAGGTTCAATGAACTTTCCGATATTCCCGATATAGGAATTCTCCTGATGAGTTGTATTACGTAGATGTTCTATCCCGGTGACCTTTTCCTCTCTCTCTTCGTGGCTTATTTCATTCCGGTCGTATTGTGCATCGACCATGGCGATCTCACTGTCGAACGCGGCGTCTCTCTCTGCATTCTGGGGGAAATATCCCAGGAACCAGATTACAATAGAAGCAATCAGGATGGGGCCTCCCATTTTCCGGAGGTATTGGCTCGACCGATCCCACATATGGGTGATGATAGATTTACTGGTGGGCATCCGGTAGGGAGGAAGTTCCATTACAAAAGGTGTCTCCTCTTCTTTAAAGGCTGTTTTGCGAAGTATTCGTGCCGTGAACGCGGCAATCAAAATGCCGAAGGCATATAATCCAAGCATTACCAGGCTCCCGTATTTAGGGATAAAGGCGCTGACGAAGAGAATATAAACCGGTAATCGGGCGCTACATGACATGAACGGTACAATGAACATGGTGATCATGCGGCTACTCCTGCTCTCGATGGTGCGTGTAGCCATGATGGCGGGAACATTACAGCCGAATCCCATGATGAGAGGGATAAACGATTTCCCGTGCAAGCCGATGCGGTGCATCAGTTTATCCATGATGAAAGCTGCACGTGCCATATATCCCGAGTCTTCCATAAAGGCAATGAAAAGATATAATATCACAATATTGGGGAGGAAGACGATGACGCCTCCTACACCTCCGATGATACCATCTACAACTAGTGCCTTTAATGGTCCCTCCTGCATATTGCCTCTGACGAGGTTACCCAGTTGTTCCACCAGCCATTCGATCCATTCCATCGGGTAATTCCCCAGCCGGAAAGTCGCTTCGAACATTACCCACAAAAACAGGAAAAAGAGAGGGAATCCGATATATTTATGGGTTACTAAAGCATCTATTAATTTTGTTGTTTCGGAAAACTGGGTCTTTTCAGTAAGCGTTTCTTTTAATCCGCCGGCGATAAAACCATAGCGGGCATTGGTAAAGGCCGATTCCGGATCTTCACGCAACAGCTTTTCAATATAGGCCCGCTCTCTGTCTCTGCGGCTGAATATCTGTTCCGGTTGCGGCAATGTGCGGACACGCTTCTCAATATCTTTATCACCTTCAAGTAATTTGACGCAGATATAGCGTAATGGCATATTCCATCCGGCATACAAGGTCGGATCCACGCTTTTGAATTCCCGTTCCATGATGCCGATGGACTTCTCCAACACCCGTCCATAGGGGATCTGCACATAATCGAACTCCTCCTGTTTGTAGATATCGATTACTTTTTCGAGTAATTGGGGGATACCCTCACCCCTTTTGCCCACAGTGGGTACCATAGGAATATTGATCAATGATCCGAACGTCTCGTAATCGAATGTACGGCCGCTCTCTTCCAGTTCGTCATACATGTTCAGTGCGATCACCATCGGCACTTTCAGATCAATCAGTTCCGTGGTGAGATAGAGATTTCGCTCTGCCGCCGATGCCGATACCACGTTCACAATCACATCAGGCTTTTCATCCAGTATATGTTTCCGGACGAATAATTCTTCGGGGGTATATGCCGATAACGAGTAAGTGCCGGGAAGATCTATCAGTGTGAACTCATAGCCATTGTGGCGCAAGGTGCCCTCTTTCGAGTCGACAGTCACACCACTGTAATTACCCACATGCTCGTGTGCACCGGAAGCCAGATTGAAAATGGTGGTTTTTCCCGAATTGGGATTTCCCAGAAGTGCGACTTTTATTTTCTTATCGGTATGATTTCCTCCATTTTTATAGTGATGTATCCGTGGTTCTGTCCCACTGTCGTGACTGGCCTCTGTGTTTTGCTGAACTTCCTCTTCAGTTATGGGTTTCTTCTTATATGGGGCGTCATTTTGGATATCTCCTGCCAGTATCGATATTTCAATCATTACCGCCTCGCTCCGGCGTAGCGATACCTCGTACTCCATGATCTCATATTTGATGGGATCTTTTAATGGAGCGTTCAGTATCGATTTGACTTCCTCTCCGCGTATGAACCCCATTTCGAGGATACGTTTCCTGAAAGCCCCGCTACCATTTACTTTTACGATGTACGCTTTTTGTCCCGTTTGTAATTCTGAAAGACGCATTAATGATTGATTTTCTTATTTCGGCTTGCAAAGATAAGGCTTTTTGCTTTAATTATTTATATTGTTTCTAAATAATGGGATTCGTTGTCGCTTTAAGCCTTCTTATCCTGCCAGTAATATATATAAGATAGGAATAAGCAGGCCGATGACCAGGTACCATTTCCCTCTTTTCGTGATGCCATGTTTCCCCTTTACCATAAACAGTCCTGATACGGCCAGAAAGATCAGTGATCCGGCGAATATATCGGCCATGAGCGACCACCCTTTGACGCGGTTATAATGGAGCCGGTTCACCCAGTAGGCAATCGGTTTTTTCCTGCTTATCTGGTATTGAGCTATACCTGTTTGTGGGTCATATTCTCCGATACCGCCCTGCAGCATTAACCTGTATTTTCCTGTGGTTTCGCCGATATTGTTCAGTCCGGGCCTGTCGGGTTCGGATTGCCATTCTTGTGTGAACTCTTCCGTTGTGAGCCCTTTGGTGAAAGTCAGGCTCTTATTCTCAACTTTATATGAAGGGTCTTTGTGGTCCATATGGTTGAGCAAAATACCGGAAATTCCATAAACGAGGGAGAGTCCTACCATTACGAACCCGATGTCACGATGGAGGATTCGTATCCATTTTCTTATTTTTGGACTAATTGTGAACTTTTTCATAGTTCAACCCGTCTACATAATATATCGAGTAATAATCTTTGCCCCGGGCTTTCATCCAATCTTTCATCTCGTTGATATTGGCCAACTCTGCCTGGCAAGTTTCAGCAGAGGCTTCTTCTTTCGTCAGTTTTTCGTTGACACTACTTTCCATATCTGCTATTTCAACTTCGGTGAGTCGTCTTTCTCGCAATATACCGTTTACTTTTAATTGTGAACCGACCAATTCCTTGTCGAATGACCCTATGTCCCCTTTGGCTTCTACCCGGATTGAATACTTCTGTCCCTCTCCGGTCAGAAAACAGCGTTTACCTGAATGCTCACAGGTATGGGTTACATACCCTTTGATTGCCACCGGTTCACCTATCAATGATTCGGCTACGGCATAAAGGGAGTCGGCATCGAAGACAATCGCTCCGGTTTCCGCCACGGTCTCTTTACTTTCACTGCTCTTTTGTGTTTGTCCCGCATTGTTACAGGACGCGGCAAAGAAGGCAAATGCCACTAAAATAAAAGTTAACTGCTTCATACGATTATTCTATTATGATTAAAACTGTAAATTTACAGCTTTTTGTTGATTATTAATTAGATATTACGATATAAGAAACTGTTTTGAATTTTATGAGTAATTTTTCACACTTATTTTTCCGCTCTTTCATATTGTTTTTTGCCCTTTTTTGCGCCTTTGAACTTTCATTTCTTTCAAGTAGCCCGCTACATTTCAATAAATGAAAATCCAAATCCATCAAAAAATTACTAAAAAACAATGGATGAAAAAATTCAAAACAGTTTCTAAGTGAAACTTCAAAATAACATTTTTTTTCATTATAAAACCATCCCCTAAAATGAGTATATTTATGTGATGATATAGCATGAAATGGTAGTAGTTTTTCAATGCCGTCTTTTCTTTATATTTTTGCAGACAGTGATTATAACTGGGGGATTTATTTACTTTTTCTGATTGCCGAATTGGGAAAAGAGGAAAGATACTGCTAGTGAATGTGTGCAGGGTGAAGGATTGAAGAGGGTAAGAAAATTTATATAAATATTAAATGCATGGATCTATGAATTACAGAATTGAAAAGGATACGCTGGGTGAGGTACAGGTACCTGCCGATAAGCTGTGGGGTGCGCAAACCGAGCGGTCGCGCAATAATTTCAAGATTGGAAGTCCCGCTTCCATGCCGAAGGAAATCATTTACGGATTTGCTTACCTGAAAAAGGGAGCGGCGTATGCCAACCATGAATTGGGTGTGTTGTCGCTGGAGAAACGCGATTATATTGCGCAGGTATGTGATGAAATTCTGGAGGGCAAGCTCGATGACCAGTTCCCGCTGGTTATCTGGCAGACAGGGTCGGGGACGCAGAGCAACATGAATGTAAACGAAGTAATTGCCAACCGTGCCCATCAACTGGCAGGAAAGACGATCGGAGAGGGTGAAAAAACATTACAACCCAACGATGATGTGAACAAGTCGCAGTCGTCGAATGACACTTTCCCAACCGGAATGCATATCGCCTGCTACAAAAAGATAGTAGAAGTGACTCTTCCCGGATTGCGCCAACTGCAGAAAGCATTGGCCGCCAAATCGAAAGAGATGGCGGATGTGGTGAAGATCGGGCGGACACATCTTATGGATGCCACTCCCCTTACATTGGGACAGGAATTCAGCGGATATGCCGCACAACTCGCGTATGGCATCCGTGCGATTGAAAATACCTTGCCGCATTTGGCTGAACTTGCTTTGGGTGGTACTGCTGTAGGAACGGGATTAAATACTCCCAGGGACTATGATGTGACTGTAGCCCGTTACATTGCCGAATTTACCGGCCTTCCTTTTGTAACTGCCCCGAATAAATTTGAAGCGCTTGCGTCACATGACGCCATTGTGGAAACACATGGAGCACTGAAACAGGTCGCTGTATCGCTTAACAAGATAGCTAATGATATCCGCCTACTGGCCTCGGGGCCCAGGAGTGGTATCGGTGAGATTATTATCCCCGCGAATGAGCCCGGTTCGTCTATCATGCCCGGGAAAGTGAATCCGACCCAGTCGGAAGCGCTCACCATGGTATGCGCCCAGGTAATGGGAAATGATGTGGCAATTACCGTAGGAGGCATGCAGGGACATTTTGAGCTGAATGTCTTTAAACCGGTGATGGCTGCTAACTTCTTGCAAAGCGCACAACTCTTGGGTGATGCTGCCCTGTCGTTCGATATCCATTGCGTATCGGGTATTGAGCCTAACAGGCCGCGTATTAAGGAATTGCTCGACAATTCATTGATGCTGGTAACCGCTTTGAATACGAAGATCGGTTATTATAAAGCTGCCGAGATCGCCAACGCGGCTCACCGGAACGGAACTACGCTCAAAGAGGAAGCTGTCCGCCTGGGTTATGTCTCTGCGGAAGATTTCGATAAGTGGGTGCGTCCCGAGGATATGACCGGTCCCTTGGCTTAATCTTAATAATAAGTATTTTTGAACGGCATCGTTTTCCGATGCCGTTTTTTCTTTGTATTTTTGCCTGCTAATGCAAAATAACCCGGACTTATTGAACAAAATCATATTTATGGCAACAAAACCATTTATTTATCAGGAGCCTTTTCCGATGTCGAAAGACCAGACATCCTATTATCTGCTCACAAAGGAGCATGTATCAGTGGCATCCTTTGAAGGGAAAGAAATCCTGAAGGTCTCGAAAGAGGGATTAACCCTATTGGCGGAGACTGCTTTCCGTGATGTGGAATTCCTGCTGCGCCCCGACCACCAGGAGCAAGTGGCTGGCATTCTCGCCGACCCCGAAGCGAGTGACAATGATAAGTTCGTGGCGCTCACCTTCCTGCGTAATGCCGAGATATCGGCGAAAGGGATTCTTCCTTTCTGTCAGGATACGGGCACGGCGATTATCATGGGGAAAAAGGGACAGCAGGTATGGACTGACGGGAACGATGAGGAGGCCCTTTCGCGGGGAGTGTACAATACTTTCGTGAACGAGAACCTGCGTTATTCCCAGAATGCGGCATTGAACATGTATGATGAAGTGAACACGGGCACGAACCTGCCCGCGCAAATCGACCTCTATGCAACGGAGGGAGACGAGTACAAGTTCCTCTGCATTGCCAAAGGAGGCGGTTCGGCCAATAAAACCTATCTCTATCAGGAGACCAAAGCGCTGCTTACTCCCGGTAAACTGGAAGAGTTCCTGATCGCAAAAATGAAGTCACTGGGAACTGCTGCCTGCCCTCCCTATCACTTGGCGTTCGTGATTGGTGGCACCTCGGCCGAAGCAAACCTGAAGACGGTGAAGCTTGCCTCCGCCAAATACTATGATAACCTGCCCACGGAAGGGAATGAGCTGGGACAGGCTTTCCGGGACATTGAACTGGAGGACAGGCTGAAGAAAGCCTCTGAAGAGTTGGGGCTGGGCGCACAGTTTGGAGGGAAATATTTCGCCCATGACGTGCGGGTTATTCGCCTGCCGCGCCACGGTGCTTCCTGTCCCGTAGGGATGGGAGTATCCTGTTCGGCCGACCGCAACATCAAGGCAAAAATCAACCGCGAAGGTATCTGGATCGAAAAACTGGAGGATAACCCCACCCGTCTTATTCCTGAAGAATACCGAGAAGTGGGTGAAGGAGGGGGAGTGAATATCGACCTCAACAGGCCTATGAATGAAATCCTCGCGGAGCTTTCCAAATATCCGGTCTCCACCCGCCTTTCGCTGAATGGTACGATCATTGTCGGTAGGGACATAGCCCATGCCAAGCTTAAAGAACGCATCGATCGCGGGGAAGGGCTCCCACAGTATATCAAGGATCATCCTATTTACTATGCGGGCCCGGCCAAGACTCCGGAGGGTTATGCTTCCGGATCGATGGGACCCACCACGGCAGGGCGCATGGACTCATACGTGGATCTGTTCCAGTCGCACGGCGGCAGCATGATCATGCTGGCAAAAGGGAACCGCAGTCAGCAGGTGACCGATGCCTGTAAAAAGCATGGAGGTTTCTATTTAGGCAGTATTGGCGGCCCGGCAGCCATCCTGGCGCAGGATAGCATCAAGAGCCTTGAATGTGTGGAGTATCCCGAATTGGGGATGGAAGCGATATGGAAGATTGAAGTGGAAGATTTTCCGGCATTTATCCTGGTGGATGACAAGGGAAATGATTTCTTCCAGGTAGTGACACAGCCTAATTGTGCAGTAGGGTAAATACACGTTAGGGTAAATAGCAGAGAAAAAACCGGTGCCGACTTTCCGTAACCCTTTGGAGGTAATGGAAAGCCGGCATCTCTATTTAACCGAAGTAGCGTTTGAACCCCGGTTGAAGGGGTTTTGGCTTTAATTTAATACTTTTCCGGTTTCATCGATTTTTACTTTTATTTCGGAGTTACCCTTTTCAAGTTCCAGCAGGTAGTAATTGCCCCGAGGCGTTTCTACAAAGTCGGCATCATCGATATGGTATCCACTGTATGCGGGATCATTTGCTATGTTACTTATCGCCTGTGGTAATTCGGAAACCCTGACATCCCATGATGTGTGCAGCCAGTTATTATTCAGGTCGAAGACAACATCTTTGCTTAAAGTGTCATGGATTATATCCACCTCGATGGTGTTCCTTGCCCGGTCAATCTCCACGACCTGTGCACCCGGATATTTGTTTTCGATAAATGCCCTGATATCGCTGGCGGCAGCATCCGATAATTTGTCGTCATCACAGCTCAAAAATGGCAGTGTTATTACAGCCAGAGCCAATATTATTAAGATAGCTTTTTGTTTCATACGTTTTTAATTTGTTTGAGTCAGAAATTAGTACTAAGAAATCAGAAGTTAAGAAGTGGAGAAGTTAAGAAGCGGGATAATCTCCCAAATCCGAGATCCGAATTTTTTAATCATCAATATCAATTACATTAAAGTTAGCGTCGAATTCCAGTTCCATGCCATTCAATAATTCGATCTCATGCCGGTTTCGGCTCTTTTTTTCTATTTTGGTTATTTTTAAATCGGGATAATTCGTCCTCACATAATTAGCGATTTGCGGAGGCACTACTTCCGAAGGAAGTTCCGTGTACTTGCAATCAATCTCTTTCCAGATACCTTTCCTGTCAAATTCTGCTTTGTTTCCATTGGTGAAAATGACTTCATAGCTTTTTCCCGAAAATTCACGTTCCATTTTAACCAATGCAACGGACTGGTTGGGGAAATATTTTTTGATCATCTGCTGAGACTGGGCCGGCAGTTGATCAAAACTGATAGGTCTGTCGTTGCCGGCTTGGGTTGATACGTGAATAGCTGTCACACATAGGAATAGAAGAATTAATTTTTTCATTTGTAATTTCTTTTTATTTCAGTGAATACATTGGCAAAGCTATAACTTGATTCTGAAAAGAAAATGAAATTTTTACCGGGAGATTTCAAAACGATGAAAATTATTCTCAAAAGCATAGCTTATATGTAGTTTTTCCAAATCGCATATTGATTTGATCAAGGCCAGACCCAGCCCTGAGGACTCAGGTTTTTTATTCCCCTGGTAGAATCTCTTGAAAATAAGTTGGGAGTCAAGGGTGAATTCCTGTCCGCTGTTTTTGATAACAAGTTTCGACGGAGAGATTTCGATAACGATCTTTCCATTTGCGATGTTGTGGACAAAAGCATTTTTGATAATGTTGTTGACCAGTATATCAGCCAACGTTTCATTCATTATTACTTTAAATATACCGGATTCCCTGATTTCAACTTCTACATTCATATGGGCATACACTTCCCGATAGTCGTTGATATTCTTTTTTATGATAGAGTTTAACTCAATATGATGTGTGCCGGGAAACTGCCTGTTTTCTATTTTGGAGAGCAGTAGTAGTGTTTTATTTAACCTGGTGATCTGTTCAAGGGTCCGGAGTGTTTTCGACAATTCTTCCAGTTGGGTTTCGGTGAGGGACTCGTCTTCCATCAGGTTTTCAAGACGATTACGGCATACGGCCAGCGGAGTCTGAATTTCGTGGGAGGCATTTCCGATAAACTGTTTTTGCTCTTCGAAAACCTGCTCGCTACGTTGCATGCTCTTGACCACTGCTTCGTTCAGTCTTCTGAATTCAGTGATATCTGTATCATTGTTCAATGGGACATTTTTTCCCCCTATCTTGTATCTATTGAACCATGCAAGTAATTTATGTAGAGGCCGGTTGCTTTGGTGGTACACCCAGATATTGATCAGAAGGATACAAAATAACAGTCCGAAATACAGAAAGATCATCCAGTAAAGAATGGCCTCTTTGAGATCTTTCTTTTCAATGGTGGGGATAGCAACAACCAATTCGTAGTATTTTCCGTTTTCATCCCTGTAAACGGTAGTGAGTATACGAGCCGGCTCTGTTTCCCTTTTGAGTGGTATGTATATCATGGAATCGGTATAATGAATATGGGGTTTGCTTTGTGCCTCCCCGGCAGTTATTTCTTTCAGGTAATATTGGTTATTTGAGTTGTTACTTTCAGAAGGCATTTCTTCTCCTGCAAGCTGACGCATGATGATCTGTTCGGAGTAATCTTCCAGTGAGTCGTCGGTTTCATCGTTTATTTCATCGATCATCCTCATATAAAAGAAGACAGCCCATATAGCCAGGACAATACTGAGTACAATGCTCAAACGGATGATGATATGGTAGATCAGTTTCATTAGCGATTATTCAATAATTAGTTTGTAGCCGATACCGTATACGGCTTTTATTTCTATGCTTGCCCCGGATTCTTTCAGTTTCTTCCTCAGGTTTTTGATCTGCGCATAAATGAAGTCGAAATTATCGACCTGATCGATATGGTCGCCCCACACCGCTTCTGCGAGTGTGTGCTTATTGATCAGCCGGTTGCTGCGATTTGCAAAATAGAAAAGTATGTCGTATTCCTTGCGGTTAAGGTCTATATCCTTATCGCCAACTGTAACCTTGAATCCATCAGGATAAATTTTCACATTGCCTGTCTCAATGGCCATGTTGCCGTCCTGTTGTTTCCGTCGTATAACACTCCTGATCCGGGCAATCAGTTCGGCCAGATGAAAGGGTTTAGCCAGATAGTCATCTGCGCCCAGTTCCAGCCCTCCAATTTTATCTTCCAGTGCGTCATTAGCCGAGATAATGATCACACTGTCCGGTTTTTGCATTTTCTTTAAAGCTTCCAGTATCAATAACCCGTTACCATCGGGAAGCATAATATCCAACAGGATACAATCGTATTCGTAATCTTCAATCTTCCGAAGGGCCGATTGATAGGTTGAAGCACATTCCACCACATACCTTTCTCTTTCCAGGGTTCGCCTGATCAACTCCTGCAAGGAGGGTTCATCTTCCACTATCAATATCTTCATATGAACATTTATATTTAGAGTCAAGAACCAAGAGCCAAGATGCAAGACTTGAAACTTGGAAGCAAAGAACGGCATAATTTCTGAATTAAATCTGAAAAATCTTTTTAAGTCGTATCAATGATTTTTTTTGTGCCCGTCTGAAGGTAACAGATCATAAAATCAAGGGGTTAAGATAATCAGACAGGCGAACAGTCCAATCAGTATTATAGCTAAAAGGATATAAATAAGGCTCTATAACGTTTGGTGTGGGTAATTTTGTTTTGTAGTTTTACCTTTGTG
>NZ_JAXQGC010000013.1:0-16498 GCF_034331125.1 Proteiniphilum sp. | reverse complement strand
GACTTTTAGTCGGAATCGAACCTATGGATTTTCAATCCATAGTGGTTCAGTTTAATTACCAATTACCAGTTACTAATTACCAATTATCAAATCGTAAAATCATCACATTTTGGCACATTAATTAGCACATCATCATACTACTCATCCCGCAATGCTGTTGCCGGCGGTACTTTTACCGCTTTAAGGGCGGGAATTCGTATGCCGAGAACAATCATTATTATCAAAAGGATATATGTAATGGCAAAGCCAATAAAATACCTTCCGGGGGTGAAATGCATAAGGTAAGTAGCAAATATCCCTTCTCTGCCGAGTATATAGATCACGATCATTGTCGGAACCATTGCCGTTGTGAGTAGTAGCAAGCCTTCGATGTAAAATTTTCTCAGTACCTGTTTGGGAGTATCACCCAGCGAAACACGCAGGCCAATTTCACTCCGTCGGTGTTGTGTCCTGAACCAGAATATTCCGGTAATCCCCAGGAAAATATTGACCAGCAAAAAGAAGACAATAAACATCCTCATTTTCAGATCGTTAATGTCGTCTTTCTGAAATGCTTTTTTATTGATGGGTATTGATTGTATTTCTCCCAGATAATAGTTGCCGAGACGCAATTGTTGGGTCATACTCTCCCGGAAACGACGGATAAAATCATGATCTTCTTCGGGTGTTACCCGCACGCAGAATTCCAGACCGCCGACCCATTCGCCGGTGAAAGTTTTGAGGAAGTCATTGTCTATACGTTGTGCAAAATAAGAATTCCAATTGGAGAAATTGTCATACCGGACTACCCTGGAAACAGCTCCCACTCTGTATAGTTGAGCAGAGTCACTCTTCTCGAAGGATACCTGTTTCCCGACCGGCGGTTCATCGTGGGGAAAGAGCTCTTTGGCCACTCCGGGTGAGATCACCAACTCATTGCGTTCCAGTGCTTGCACCAGTTCATCGGTACTCCCGTTCTCCGCCTGGTATTTGAATACTCTGAAAAAGTTGGGTGTGACCGTCCGGTTTAGTACACTATATTTCGTACTGAGTGTATCCCGGTGGATATTTCGCGATCTGTTACTTCCGATATGAGGGCTGGAGTGGAATGATATGCTTGCCGCTTCAATCATCGGATTCCGCTGGATGTGTTCCAACGCTGTGTATAGATATCCTACAGCAGTTTCAGTGGATATATCTTTTACATACTCATAGCTGCTTTCATTTAATAATCCCAGGCGCATGATATAGGTATGCTCCGTATCGAAACCTAATGGCTTGTAGTAATTATTCAGCGTTACATACACGTTATCTACTATATACCAAAGGAAGAGGGCGACAATCAGCAACTCTATCCATAAACCGATATTTTGCTTGCGTTCGTTTTTGATGATCGTGAGGATATGCTTAAACATAATATGATTTATTTTGAGTGAATAGAATCTACGATGGGCTTGTGTGATACGTTCCGTGCGGGAATAAATGCAGATAGCGTGTTGAGTAACAGGCAAAACAGAAGTGCGTATAGGAAAATAGCGGGACTGAGCAATGAAACAGGGTTGAGGGTGACCTCGCCCAAATGGAATGCCATATCACTGTTTTCATAAATTATTCCTTTCAGGGCATAAGCGGCAATGTAGGAGAAAATTAAACCTAATGCACCGCCTAACAGTGTTTGCAGCATACTTTCCCACATCACTTGTGAAAGCAGGTTTTTCTGAGAGGCTCCAAAGGCCCGCCTTACTCCGAGTTCGGAGAGGCGTTTTCTCATCCTTGAATTCATCATTCCCGATAAGTTGATGGCTGGAACGATCAACAAAAGCACCAGTACAATGACCGATTGTCGTACGATTGATTTCATATCAGGTTCCTGGTTTGCCCATTTACGATGTAAAAAGACGAAATGGGTATCTGGTTGATTGCGATAGAAGGCTTCGTAGGTAGTCGTTCCGTCGTTGTATTTTTTACGAAGTATTTCCGCTTCCTCCTTTATTGCCGGAAAATCTCTTTTGTGTTTTGCCAGAATAAATACTCTGCAGGAGCCGCTTATTCCCTCTGTACCCCCTTCCGGAAGAATTTTGGTAGTGATCGGCATCCATATCTGCGAGTAAGCGGCCGTTGCCAGTGCAGAGACATCTTTTACCACACCGCTTACTGTAAACTCCGCGTAATCGATCAAAATGCGTTGTCCGGAAACAATTGTGGTACCGAATGTTTTGAGGGCTACTTTTTCAGTGATGACGACTTTCCGTAATCCGGCGTCTACATCGGCCTTTGTGTACGGTTTACCATCAATGAATATGAAATCGAATACCTGCCAGAAATCCTCGTCGGTAAGCATTTTATCATAATTCTCAGCTATATTCTGGCCCGGCATGGCTACCATAGCCGATGGTGCAAAAGCTGACACAATAGAGACTGCCTCAGGTGTTTCCAGTGCTTTGAAGCATGATTTGGCGAAACCGTAACCCATAGGGCCGTTGGACGAGCCAGTGTTCGTCGAATTTTTTTCCCTGCTTGACATCCATTTCACGTACAGCATTCGATCCCGGTTGGTTTCGGGCGGATAGGGGGCATTTTTTACCTGATGCGACATCACGATCACCATGATCATGCAGATCGCTAATGCTGTGCCAATAATGGAAATGGCACTTAATACTGGATTCTCTTTCAGTAGCCGCCACGCCTGTTTGAAATATTGTTGAATCATTTTTTTAGATTTTCTTTATGAGATCTGTCGACCGTCGAGGAAGCGGATGATACGTGAAGTTTCTTTGGCCTTGCTTTCGTCGTGCGTTACCATCACGATGGTACGACCGTCTTCGCGGTTGAGTTTGTGAAGTAGGTCCATTACTTCAGCGCCCATTTTCGAATCAAGGTTTCCTGTCGGCTCATCGGCAAGTATAATCGACGGGTTACCGATGACGGCGCGGGCGATGGCTACGCGCTGGCACTGTCCGCCCGATAGTTGTGTGGGAAAATGGCGCATCCGGTGTGACAGGCCGACGCGTGTAAGTACCTCCTCTGCCAGCCGGCGACGCTCGCGTGCTCCCGTCTTGCGATAAAGTAGAGGAAGTTCTACATTATCGAGCACATTGAGTGAATTGATCAGGTGGAAGCTCTGAAACACAAAGCCCAGGTTTTCGTTGCGGAACCTGGCTAGTTCACGGTCTTTCATTTCAGCTGTTTCTTTGCCGTCGATAATTACTTTTCCGGATGTGGGTGCATCGAGCAAGCCCATCACGTTGAGAAGAGTCGATTTGCCGCACCCCGACGGTCCCATTACGGCCAGGAATTCACCTTTCCTCACTTCGAGGTTCACGTTTTCCAATGCTACGGTTTCAATCTCTTCTGTACGGTAAATTTTGTGTACTTTGTCCAATAAAATCATCGTTTCCATTTTGTCATTTATTTGTTTAAATATTACTTCTTCTTGGGAGCCAAGACTAAACCAATGTGCTAATTTATTAATATGTCAAACAACGTTCAACGGAACGAAGTGTAGTTAATGTGCCAATGAAATTTATCTACCAATTTAATCATTAAATTATTGTTTACATTGGTCTCATTGGCATGTTGGCATGTAGCCACATTGGCACATTGGTCTCATTGGCATTTTATTCAGACACTTTCAACCTGCTCTTATCCCTGTACCGGTTCATATCGGATACTACTACGCGGTCGCCCGGTTCCAGACCGGAGATCACTTCGACATATTGATAATTGCTTTCGCCTAATTGTACTTTTCGTTTTTCAAGGGTACCGCCATTCAGTACAAACAGTTCATACGTGCCCTGACCACTGTAATATGTGCCGTTGTCAATACGTAATACGTCCTCCTTGACGGCATTCATCACATAAACATCGGTACGTAATCCCGACCGCAATCGTTGGTTATCGGGATCATCCAATTGCACGGTGAACTGGATCACACCATTTTTCGACAGTGGGGTGACGTTGCTGACAACCCCCGTCAATTCATCACTTCCGATCCTTACGACAGACTTGCTTCCAACAGAAATACGGTCACCGTAACTGTCGGCAATCTCGCCATCGATACGGAACTGTGACAGGTCTGACAGGATAGCTACCTCTATTCCCTGTCCCACACGGGCGCCCACCTGATTATTGATATAAGTGAGTATGGCTTTCCGTGGAGAGCGGATCTGTGCATCTTCAAGGATACGTTTGGTTTCTGCCAATGATTTGCGGAAAATTTCGAGTTCCAACTCCTGTACACGCAATTCTGCATCGGCCACCTTACGGTCGTTCTCGAATTTTTTGCGTGCCTGCTCTTGTTCCAACTTTGCTACGTTGTAACTGATCTCCACCTCACGGACCTTATCAGTGGTACCCGCTCCAATACTGTCGAGGTATTTCTCATTGACCACTTCTACAGCCATCTTATCGATCTGCATGTCGTTCACTTTTAGTTGCATTTCCATATCACTGAGAGTACTGCTGTTCTTGATGCGCTGTTGTTCAATACGGTACTGGCGCATCTGTAGCTCGTCCAGCATTTTGCGGTAGTCGGTCTCGATACTTTGGAGGTCGAGTTGTAACAAGGGGGTACCTACATCCACCGAGTCGCCGGCTCTCTTATGCACTTTCATGATACGGCTCTCAATGGGGGCAATGATTGTCTCTTCAAATGCCGGCATCACTTTACCCGATGCACTTGCTGTGACTTCGATCGTACCTTTATCGACGGAGGATAGTTGGATATTTTTTACTGGTATGCTATCCCGGAGCAAAGAGATGATTACGAATATGGCAACTACAGAAGAAAGGATAATCGTACCATATTTGATCCACCTTTTTCTTTTCTCTTTGAGGAGAACATCTTTGGGTATTTTTCTGTCCATATATGTTGTCTGTTTTGCTTTATTAAAGACAAAACGCATGCCATAAATATAATACGCTGATTATTAGGATTGAATGTGGAGATTAAGTGTCCGTTTCCGAACAGTTCTGTACGGAAGCGGACACTTGGAAAGATGTAGAGATGTAACTACGGAAAAGAAGAAGGATTAGTGCAGGGATATATCATTCTGATTATGGAGTGGATTTTCTTCCTTTTGTACAGAATGATGTAATTTGCCGAGTGATTTGGCTACCACTACCGATACCATGGAGTCACCTGTGATATTGATTACTGTGCGGCACATGTCGAGAGGGCGGTCAATAGCGAAGATCAATGCAAGGCCGATTGCCAGTTTATCGGCAGGAAATCCGATAGACTCCAGTACGATCACCAGCATGATCATACCGGTACCGGGTACGGCTGCCGCACCGATAGAGGCCAGCAAGGCAGTCAGAATAATGGTCAACTGGTCGGAGAAATCCAGTGGGAAATGGAGTGCCTGTGCAATGAACACAGCAGCTACCGACTGATAGAGGCTCGTACCGTCCATATTGATGGTAGCTCCCACAGGGAGTACGAAACTTGATACCTCATTGTCCACTCCCAGGTGATCCGTCACCCGTTCCATTGTCACCGGCAGTGTGGCGGCACTTGAGCTGGTGGAGAAAGCGAGAAGTTGTGCAGGGGCAATCCCCTTGATAAACCAACCGGGACTCTTTCCGGTATAAAGATAGACCACAATCAGGTAGAAGCAGAGCATCAGTATAAGCCCCAATAGCACTGTAGCACCATAAAAGAGCAGTTTCTGGAGTATCTCTACATTGTCGGAGCTGACCACGATTTGAGCCAGAAGTGCAAATACGGCAAAGGGAGCCATCAGCATGATCAGGTTGACCATCTTCAACACAATTTCGTTTAACCCTGTGATCAGTTTGGCAACCGGCCTCGCCCTCTCCGGGTCAATCAGCAGCATACTGATCCCAAAAATAATGGAGAAGAATATCACCTGCAGCATCAGGCTGTTATCGCCGAAAGCTGTGAAAATGTTCTCGGGTACCAAATTGACCAGAAAATCCAACGGGCCACTGTCCTGCTGTTCGGCTGCCTGTATATTGGAGGAGATGGATGCATTGCCGGCGTATGTCTCTGTCAACTCGTCGATGGTCTCCTGTGAAATCCCCGCTCCCGGTTTTAACGTATTGACCAAAAGCAATCCTATGATGATAGCCGTGGCAGTAGTATTGATATATAGAATGATGGTGCGGACTCCGATATTCCGGAATCTCGATATGTCTTTCAGGTCGGATATCCCTTTTACCAATGAGGTGAAAATTAAGGGGATGGCGATCAACTTCAGCAGCCGGATAAAAATTGTGCCGAAAGGTGCGATCCAGTCGCTCACAAACTGTTTCCCCCAACTAAAATTACTTACCAGTACACCGAACAAGATGCCGAACACCATTCCTATCACTATCTTCCAATGCAGGGGGAGTTTTTTCACTATTTATTATGATTTTGTATTTAATTCTTCCAATAATACCAGCGCATGGGTATGCGCCTCATCCTTCCCGGCATAGAGTAATGTCACCTGTTTATGCTTTTTTTCGAGCTCTTTTATCCGGTTCAGTTGCTCTTTCTCGCCGGACAGTTCTTTCCGGTACCGTTCACCGAACTCTTCCCACTTTGCGGGATCATGTTGGAACCATTTCCTTAATTCTGTAGATGGAGCAATTTCTTTTAACCAGAGATCCACATGGGCGTTTTCTTTGGATATGCCGCGCGGCCATAGCCGGTCTATCAGTATACGATATCCGTCATCATCGCCCAATTGATCATATATACGTTTAATCCGGATCATAATGCTCTGTTTATAAACGTTTATTTACCCTTCAGGTAAGTTGGGTTGCCACTTTATAACAAAAGGATAAATAGAATGTTCAATATTTTTCACATAAATTTTGGATTTATGGTTTGTATATCACAGCTATTTTGCCGGTTCGTGTTGTTTTCAGAAAAAATCATGTAATTTTGCCTTACGAACCCGATAGAAGAGTCAATATAATGGTGAAATGACCCGGTAAATCGGACGATTGAATAAACAGAAATAAAATAATCGCATGAGACATATTAATTTGGTGATTGTGAGTGTTATTACACTTATGGTCGTATCGTGCAATCTTAAAAAAGAAGAAGTGAAGATTTTGAAACAATCCGATTTTCCCGCTCCTCCGGTAGCGGAAGTGATTCCCGATACGTTTATCAATTTCGGGCAACAGCGTGTCGACAACTATTATTGGTTGAAAGACAAAAACAACCCGAAGGTAATTGATTACCTCAATGCCGAGAATATCTATACAGATAGCATAATGGCCTCTACCAAAGCGCTTCAGCAGACCATTTTTGATGAGATTGTAGGTAGAATGAAAGAGGATGATGAGAGTTATCCCTCGTTTAAGGATGGTTATTACTACTATAGCCGCACTGAAAAAGGGAAACAGTATCGCACCTATTGTCGTCGTAAAGGGGCGATGGAATCCCCGGAAGAGATTATTTTCGATGTGAATGCGATGGCCGAAGGGAAACCTGCATTTATTTTCAGAGGCTATTCTATCAGTCCGGATAACAGCAAGGCGGTTTATTTCTATAATGAGACCGGTTCATATGCCGAATTCACGATGAAGGTCAAAGACCTTGCTTCGGGTGAAGATGTAGGGTTTTCGATGGATGGCGTTGCCTCGGTAGCATGGGCTAACGACAACAGGACGCTTTTCTACAGCCTGATCGACCAGACATTACGATCTTCTAAAATATACAGGCAACAACTGGATGCGACAGCAGGTGAGTTGGTATATGAAGAGACGGATGCCCGTTTTGGCACTTACGTCTACGGTAGCAAGACCAGGCAGCATATTTTTATTGCCAGTGCAAGTTCTACCACATCCGAAGAGAGATATATCTCTGCCGACCGGCCTGCCGATCCGTTTAAAGTGTTCCTTCCCCGCGTGCAGGATGTGGAGTATAGTGTTTATCCGCATAAGGACAAGTTTTTTGTGCGTTATAAAGACAAAGAGAATCTTAACGGTATGATCTACGAAATGCCGCTCACCGGCTATGAAGATCGTGCTACCTGGAAACTGTTTATGCCCCATGATAAAAATGTCCGTATAGAATCGATCGATATACTGAAAGATCATGTGTTGCTCGAGTTAAGGAAAAACGGACTGGCTGAAATTCAGATCAAACCGGTGTCCGGAGAGGGAAAAACGGAAACGATTGCTTTTCCCGAACCGGTCTATACGGCATCACTCAGCGGTAATCCCGAATATGATGCCGTCACTTTCCGGTATTCGTATACGTCGCTTAACCGCCCCACTACTTTATACGAATATAACATAGAGACAAAAGAAACGGAAAAACTGAAAGAACAGGAAGTGCCTTCCGGATTCAACCCTGATGATTATACAGTGGAACGGCTTTGGGCGACCGCTCCCGACGGAGTGCAGGTTCCGATGGCTGTCGTTTACAAGAAAGGATTGAAGAAAGATGGCAGCAATCCCGCGTTGCTCTATTCCTATGGAAGTTACGGAATAAGTTCCGATGTTTACTTCAGTGCGAGCATGTACAGCCTGATCGATCGCGGTTTTGTGTACGCCGTTGCCCAGATCCGTGGAGGAAGTGACCTGGGTGAGCAATGGTATGAAGATGGCAAACTGTTGCATAAAAAGAATACCTTTACCGATTTTATCGCCTGCAGCGAAAAACTGATACAGGATGGTTATACATCTTCCTACAAACTGGCCGCCATGGGGGGAAGTGCAGGGGGATTGCTGATGGGTGCCGTGGCGAATATGCGTCCGGACCTTTACCAGACTATCGTAGCGCAGGTACCGTTTGTCGATGTAGTCAACACTATGCTCGACGATACGCTGCCACTCACCACAGGTGAATATGAAGAGTGGGGGAACCCCAATGAAGAGGAATATTACAACTATATCCTTTCTTACTCACCCTATGATAATATCACCGCGCAGGATTATCCCAATATATTGATTACCGGCGGTATAAACGATTCGCAGGTGCTTTTCCACGAACCGGCCAAATATGCGGCTAAACTGCGTGCAATGAAGACGGATGATAATATCCTGTTACTTCATATGAATATGGATTCAGGCCATGGAGGTGCTACGGGGCGATATGATGGTATCAAAGATACTGCCTTTGAGTTTGCCTTTATCCTGAATCGTGTCGGGATCGATAAATAGACAGAGTTGAGTTAGTTATGCATGCACATCAGCACCACCATCACGATCATCACTACGGACACACGGATGTAAAGAATATCAGGGCGGCTTTTTTTCTGAATCTTTCTTTCACCATTATTGAGTTAGTCGGTGGTTTGATAACCAATAGTGTGGCAATCCTTTCGGATGCAGTCCATGATCTGGGCGATAGTTTTTCGCTCGGGCTGTCATGGTATTTCCAAAAAGTGGCAAAGAGACCCCGAACCAAGGAATACACCTATGGCTACAAACGTTTTTCGTTATTAGGTGCCGTGATCAATTCGGTGATACTGCTGGTGGGAAGTATCCTGATCCTGACGCATGCTATTCCCCGTCTGTTTAATCCTCAACATCCCGATGTGAAAGGGATGTTGTTACTTGCCGTTCTGGGAGTGATCATTAACGGGATGGCTGTCCTTCGGCTGAGGAAAGGAAGCTCAATCAACGAAAGGGTGGTGTCGCTACATCTCCTGGAAGATGTGCTGGGGTGGCTGGCGGTATTGATAGGTGCAGGGATCATGTATTTTGTCGACGCGCCATTTATCGATCCTCTCCTTTCCATTCTTATTTCTCTCTATATCCTTTATAATGTGTATAGAAATATCCGTCAAAGCTTGCGTATTATTTTGCAGGGGAGTCCTTCGCATCTTGATATGGAAGAAGTGAAACGGTCGCTACTGGGAATCGGGGAAGTGCAAGATGTACATGATCTCCATGCCTGGTCGGTAGACGGCGAATACAACGTAATGACCGTTCACGTGGTACTTCGTAGCGCTCTTCCGATGGAGGAACAACACCGACTAAAATTGGAGATCCGTGACAAACTGTTGTCAATGGGGGTACAGCACTGTACCATTGAGTTTGAAGTGGTGGACGAGGAATGCGCTTATTCCAGATAAGTGTATCCGTACAACCCCGACCGGTAGTTTGAGAGGAATTCTTTCCCTTCTTCTACCGAGATCTTCCCTTGTTTTACGGAGCTCATCACCCAGGTCTCCACGGTACGAACCAGTTTCTTGGGATTATATTGCGCATATTCCAGTACTTCCGCTACTGACTCACCATCGATTACCTGATCGATCTTATATCCGCTTTCGCCCGTAGAAACATGTACCACATTGGTGTCGCCGAACAGGTTATGCAGGTCGCCCAGAATTTCCTGATAAGCCCCCACCAGAAAAACACCTATATAATAGGATTCATCTTTTTTAAGAGAATGGACGGGAAGATAAGCAGAGCGGAATCCATCCTGCGAAGCAAAATTGGATATTTTCCCGTCCGAGTCGCAGGTGATATCCTGCAATGTGGCAGTCCTGTCGGGTTTCTCATCCAGCCGGTGAATAGGGATAATTGGAAATACCTGGTCGATGGCCCAGGAGTCGGGGAGCGACTGGAATAACGAGAAGTTACAGAAATATTTGTCAGGTAACAGGGTAGATAGTTGCCTTAGTTCTTCGGGGGCATGTTTGGCCCGGTTGCTGGTGATATTGATTTCCCGCACGATAGAGAAGTAGAGTTGCTCCATCTGTGCCCGGGTTTTCAAATCGAGCATGCCCAGACTGAATAGGTCGAGTGACTCTTCCCTTATTTGCTGTGCGTCGTGCCATGCTTCCAGCATCCGTGCCTGTGTAAGCGTATCCCAGATATTGTAGAGTTCTTTCACCAATTCATGGGCATCCTCTTCCAACTCCTGGTCCTCCGGCCATGCCGGTAAGGTAGCCGTTTCCAGTACTTCAAAGATTAATACCGAATGATGTGCCGTAAGTGCACGTCCCGATTCTGTGATGATGTCGGGGTGGGGTAGCTCGTTCTTGTTTGCCGCATCCACAAAAGCAAATACAGAGTCATTCACATATTCCTGAATAGAATAATTGATACTGTTTTCGGTAAAAGAGGAACGTGTACCGTCGTAATCGACACCCAATCCACCCCCTATATCTACATACTGGATCTTGAATCCCAGCGTATGTAGCTGGACGTAAAACTGGGCTGCTTCGCGCAATGCTGTTTTAATACGGCGTATTTTTGTGATCTGGCTTCCTATGTGAAAATGGATAAGCTGAAAACAGTCATCCATTTTGTTTGCCTTGAGCACCTCCAACGCTTCGAGCAGTTCACTTGAATTGAGGCCGAACTTGCTGCCGTCGCCGCCCGACTCTTCCCACTTGCCACTGCCGGAGCTGGCCAGTTTCACACGGATACCAATATTGGGTTTTACCTTTAGCCGCTTAGCGATCTGGATGGTCAGGTCGAGTTCATTCAGTTTCTCAACAACGATGAATACTTTCTTTCCCATCTTTTGTGCCAGCAGTGCCAGTTCTATATAACTTTCATCTTTATATCCGTTGCATATGATAAGAGAGTCATTATCGGTATTGATTGCCAGCACGGCATGGAGTTCCGGTTTGGATCCGGCTTCCAGTCCTATATTGAACCGTTTTCCACTGGAAACGATCTCTTCTACTACCTGTCGCATCTGGTTTACCTTGATAGGGTAGATGATGTAATTCTGGGCATTATATTCATACTCTTTCGATGCAATGGCGAAACTTTGAGATATCTTTTCAATACGGTTGTCCAGTATCTCGGGAAACCGTATCAATACGGGAGCTGAAACATCGCGCAGGTACAATTCACGCATTAGCTCGCTCAGGTCTACGCTATAGCCTCCCTGTTTACGTGGAGTTACCTGCACATGACCCTTTTCGTTGACGGAGAAATAACCGTTTCCCCAACCGTTGATATTATATAACTCTTCTGAGTCTTCAATACGCCATCTTCTCATTCCGACAGACAATAATTTAAAAGTGGTACATAAATCAGACCAACCAGTGTAAAACCTGATCAATCAGCAGGCAAAAATACGCATTAATTTTATCATTTACAGTTACTGCAAGTAAAAGATCCCACTTTTCCTCCGTCCCTCCTTTTCACCTTTCCTCCTTTTCACCTTTTTTAATGGTCTTTTTGCAACAATTTGCCGTTTAAATACATCATATAAATATGTAAATGGAGAATGTTCACTTAAATATAACTGTTATGCTATCGAAGATCAACTCATTGTTATTAATGGTAATTATTACAAGCCTGTTTTGGGCTATGTCTTGTGATAAAAACGGCAGTGATGTGCGGGCCGGAGATCTCCCCGATCCCATCCGGATAGACCTGCGCTCGGCAGAGCGGCAGATGGTACGTGCAGACCAGACTTTTGCGTTTGAATTCTTTGAACATCTGTTTGTGGAAGAATCCCTCGGCGAAGACAATAATTTTATGGTTTCGCCGCTGAGCCTGAGCATGGCCCTTGCCATGACATGGAACGGTGCTGCCGGCAAAACAAAGGAGGCTATGCAGCAAACGCTGAAAATGGATGGATTTTCCGATGATGAACTCAATAGTTACTATAAAAAACTCAGGGAGGCTTTATTAAAAACAGATCCTTCCACTAAGTTATCAATTGCCAACGCTATTTTTACCAATCAATCCATTAAGATCAAGCCCGATTTTGTTAATACTAATCGCTCGTTCTATGAAGCGACTGTAGAAGGTGTCGATTTTACCCGTCCTGAAACCGTAGGTATTATTAATAAGTGGGCATCGGATAATACCAACGGTTTGATAGAGAAAGTGATAGAGAATACCAAACCTGAAGATCTGATGTATCTGCTTAATGCCATTTACTTTAAAGGTATATGGACTTCAGAATTTGACAAGAAGAACACTTCTGAAAGGCCGTTTACCTATGAAAATGGTACACGGAAAAATGTGGAGATGATGAAACAAACTGCAAAGTTTAATTATACCAATGATGGGAACCTCCAATTAGTACAACTTCCCTATGGTAATCAGGCTTTCAGTATGATGGTACTCCTGCCTGCAGAGGATAAAAAACTACAGGATGTGGTGGCAGTAACCCGTCAGGAGGGTTATTGGGAAAATTTGAAGTCGGGATTGCATGAGGCCGAGGTTGAACTCTCCTTACCTAAATTCAAAACAGAGTATAGTAAAAGGTTGAATGAGGTCCTTGCAAAAATGGGGATGGGGATCGCTTTTGCCAATGTGGCCGATTTTTCACGGATGAGTGATGCACCTGCTAAAATTGATTTCGTTAAACAGGATACCTATATCAGTACTGATGAGTTGGGTACCGAAGCGGCAGCTGTTACTACAATCGGGATGATAATGACCTCCCTTCCTGTAAATCCGGAAAAAGTGGTATTTAACGCTAATCGTCCTTTCCTTTATCTCATTCAGGAAAATTCCACCGGTGCCATTCTTTTTATGGGAGCGGTGAAAAATTTCGATTAACACATCTTTTTGTTACACCGTAGGTTTATTAATCTTGCGGGATACTTATCACTCAGTGGGTTTTGTCCCTTGAGTGATTTTTTTATTTATATTTTGCCGGTTATTTATGTTCTTTTCTTTACTTATTTATTTGTTTGAATTTCAATAGTGTTGTACCAAATGGAAAACTTTTTCTCTTTTTATCAAAATTAAATTATTTATTATCAGGTTGTTGTGAATTTTTTCGGAAAACTTTTGGTTTTTGTTGATAAAAAAATAGATAAAAATTTTGGATTCTTAGAAACTTTCCATAAACTTGCAAAACCAAAAAACCTTACTTTGGGAAATAGAGTGGTCTGTTTTGGAGAATAAGTGACATTTTAGGACATTTTCGTTAAGCAAGTGCAAAGTGAATTTATTTACTTTTCCGAGCGTAGAAATAGTCTAATTTTAATGAAGTTTTATATTATATAATTTTTTCCTGATGAAAAAGAAGACATACACTTTCGACGAAGCCTATAACGCCTCGTTAAGGTATTTCCAGGGCGATGAACTGGCGGCCAAGGTGTGGGTAAGCAAATACGCCCTCAAAGACAGTCAGGGTGATATCTATGAAAAGACGCCCGAAGATATGCATTGGCGTTTGGCCAAAGAAGTAGCCCGGATCGAAAAGAAATATGCCAATCCGTTGAGTGAAAAAGAACTGTTCGACTTGTTCGACCGTTTTCGTTATATCATTCCCCAGGGAAGCCCTATGACCGGTATCGGAAATGATTACCAGGTGGCCTCGTTATCAAATTGCTTTGTGATAGGGATGGATGGCGATGCCGATTCCTATGGCGCCATTATCCGTATCGACGAGGAGCAGGTACAATTAATGAAACGCCGCGGCGGGGTAGGGCACGACCTCTCTCATATCCGGCCGAAAGGATCGCCCGTAAAGAATTCGGCACTCACTTCCACTGGCTTGGTTCCTTTTATGGAACGCTACTCCAATTCCACGCGTGAAGTGGCACAGGACGGTCGTAGAGGTGCTCTGATGTTGAGCGTGTCTATCAAGCATCCCGACTCGGAAGATTTTATCAATGCCAAGTTGGAGCAGGGTAAAGTAACCGGAGCCAATATCTCGGTAAAAATCGATGATGGATTTATGGAAGCTGCATCAGAAGGAAAGCCCTATGTACAGAAGTTTCCTATTGATTCCGACAAACCGAAATATGAAAAAACGATTGATGCCGAGAGGTTGTGGAAAAAGATTGTGCACAATGCCTGGCAATCGGCCGAACCCGGTGTGCTGTTCTGGGATACCATCATCCGCGAGTCGATCCCCGACTGTTATGCCGACCTGGGTTTCAGAACCGTATCGACCAATCCGTGCGGTGAAATTCCGTTGTGTCCCTACGACAGTTGCCGCCTGTTGGCTATCAACCTCTATTCCTATGTGGTGAATCCCTTTAAGGAGGATGCTTATTTCGATTTCGAACTGTTTGGCAAGCATGTACGGTTGGCGCAACGTATCATGGACGATATCGTGGATCTGGAATCGGAAAAGATCGATATGATCCTCGAAAAAATAGAAGCCGACCCCGAATCGGAAGAAGTAAAATATTCCGAGCGTAATCTCTGGAAGAAGATCCAACTTAAAACCCTGCAAGGGCGTCGTACCGGTGTAGGTATCACTGCAGAGGGAGATATGCTCGCTGCATTGGGTATTCGTTATGGAACTGACGAGGGTAATGATTTCTCGGAAAAAGTACACCGTACAGTGGCACTCAATGCCTATGCCTCATCTGTGGAGATGGCAAAAGAGCGGGGTGCATTCGAAATATTCGATATAGAAAGAGAGAAAAACAATCCCTTTATCAATCGCCTGAAAGAGGCTGATCCTCAGCTGTATGAAGATATGGTGAAATACGGAAGGCGTAATATAGCCCTCCTTACCATCGCTCCTACAGGAACAACCAGTCTTATGTCGCAGACCACTTCGGGTATCGAGCCGGTCTTTTTGCCTGTTTATACCCGTCGTCGTAAGGTAAACCCCAATGACAAGGATGTGAAGATCGACTTCGTGGATGAGAACGGCGATTCATGGGAAGAATACACGGTGTTCCATCATAAATTCGTGACCTGGATGGAAGCCAAGGGCTATTCTACTACCAAACGCTACACCAACGAAGAAATCGATGAGATGGTGGCAAAATCACCCTATTATAAAGCTACCTCCAACGATGTGGACTGGCTGCAAAAGGTAAAGATGCAGGGAAGAGTGCAGAAATGGGTAGACCACTCAATTAGCGTGACTATCAACCTGCCGAATGATGTGACCGAGGAGCTGGTGGGCGAATTATACATGGAAGCGTGGAAGAGCGGTTGTAAAGGTTGTACGGTCTATCGCGACGGATCGCGGGCCGGTGTGCTTATCTCCAACGGTGACAAAAAAGAAGAAAAAGACGATGACTGTTACGAATTGCCGGCAATTGTCACCTCCCGTCCTGTTGAGTTGGAAGCCGATGTGATCAAGTTCCAGAATAATAAGGAGAAGTGGATCGCTTTCATCGGATTACATAATGGCAGGCCGTATGAGATCTTTACCGGTATCAACGATGAAGACGATGGTATCATGCTGCCTAAGACAGTTACCTCCGGGAAGATTATCAAGGCATATGACAGCGACGGCCGGAAGCATTATGATTTCCAGTTCCAGAACAGGCGTGGTTACAAGGTGACCATCGAAGGGCTGGATGGAAAGTTCAATCCTGAGTATTGGAACTATGCAAAGCTTATTTCCGGTGTGTTGCGTTACGGGATGCCTATCGACCAGGTGATCAAGCTGGTATCGGGGCTGGAACTCGACAGTGAGACTATCAACACTTGGAAGAACGGTGTGGAGCGCGCACTGAAGAAATACCTTCCCAACGAAACCGAAGCCAAAGGACAGAAGTGTCCCGTCTGCGGCCAGGAGACGTTGGTCTATCAGGAAGGATGCCTCAAATGTCGTAACTGCGGTGCATCCAAGTGCTAGTGATATATAATTTATCACTATTAACCGACAAAAACTCAATATTTGCCGGTTTTATTTTTATATCATTCA
>NZ_JAXQGC010000012.1:0-17932 GCF_034331125.1 Proteiniphilum sp. | reverse complement strand
TTAAATTTTACTAACTTTACCATGTAGTAGGTGTAGTAATTTTTGAATCACTGCAAATATAGATGATAATTTTCAACAAACAAGGAATAACGAAGATAATTTTACCTAAATGAAGAGCATTTTATATAGAATCCAGCAAATTGCCGATTATGAAAATATAAAAATAACGGCTCTGGAGAGAAAAATAGGAGCCAGTAAGGGCGTTTTATCACGAGCCATTAACAATGGCACCGATATACAAGCGAAATGGATTCAACTGATAGTTGAAAATTATCCCCGATATAATACAGAGTGGCTGATCACGGGAAGAGGTGAAATGTTAAGATCAGCACCTCTCCGGGAAGAAGAAATATCAGATAAAACAGTCAACAGGTTAATAGAGGAGATAAAACAACTGGTTACAGAGAATACAATGCTGAAAATAGAGAATAAAACGTTAATGGATCAAAATGACCAATTGATAGAAAAACTCAATAGCGGGAGTACACTCTATAATTTCCCAAGTATTACCAAGCCATAACTCCCGCAATGACAATCTCAAGTGCCATCAAGTCCTTCTACCTATAAGTAAGACGGTGTAAGAATAAAATTATTTATCAAAGAAAATCACGCCTCTTTTTCAATAAACTGAATAGGCAATTTTTTCCGGAATCCTTCTTTAAAACAGATCAATGTCTCGGTTCTTGACAAACCAAGAGGTTGTAACTCGGTGTGGATGATGCGCAACAGATCTTTGTTGTTTTTCGCGAACACTTTGATTAAAACATCATATTGCCCGGTAGTATAATAACACTCCACCACTTCAGGTATTTTTTCCAATTCTTTTACAACATATTCAAAAGTCGAGGGAGAAGTAAGGAATATCCCCACATAAGCGCAGGTCTCATAACCGATCTTTTCGGCATCCAGAAGGAACTCCGAGCCTTTGATCACTCCTAATCCGGTAAGTTTTTGTACCCGTTGATGGATAGCCGCACCCGAAACACCACATGCCCGTGCTACCTCCAGAAAAGGGATACGTGCATTATCCACTATCATCCTGAGGATTTTTTCATCCAGTTCGTCTAATTCATGATGTGCCATAGATCGTTTTAAATTGAATATTATTAGTGTAATTGATGTATTACCAGTCCCGAGCGCAATTTCGGTTCAAACCATGTAGTTTTGGGAGGCATGATATTACCCGTATCGGCAATATCCATTAACTGTTTCATTGAGACAGGATATAAAGCGATGGCAAGCGCCATTTCCCCGGTGTCTACCCGTTTCTTCAGTTCTCCCAGGCCACGGATACCGCCCACGAAGTCGATCCGTTTATCACTACGAAGATCTTTGATACCCAATATCTCATCCAGTATCAGGTTGGAAGTAATGGTCACGTCGAGTTGACCGATAGGGTCATTATCGTCGTATGTACCGGGTTTTGCGGTTACGCTAAACGAACGTCCGTCAAGATAGATAGAAAATTGATGGAGGTTTTGCGGTCTTTGTATCTCCGATCCGGTAGGCTCCACAACGAAGTTTTTCTCTAATTTTTTTATGAATTCATCGGGGGTGAGTCCGTTGAGATCTTTCACCACCCGGTTATAATCAATAATGGTAAGTTGACTGTCGGGGAAGCAAACTGCCATAAAATAATTGTACTCCTCATCACCTATGTGGTTGGGATTGTTCTTTGCTTTCTCGGCGCCCACCAGCGCTGCAGCGGCAGAACGATGATGACCGTCGGCAATATACATTGCCGGAACGGCTTCGAATATCTCCGTGACCCGACGGATAGTTTCCTCATCCGGTATCAACCAGAAGTGATGCCCTACCCCGTCGGTCGATACGAAATCATATTCAGGTTCACGGGCCGTAATTTTATCCACGATCTCATTCAAATTCTTATTGTCAGGATAGGCAAAGAAAACAGGTTCCATATTGGCATCGGTCACCCGCACATGCTTCATGCGATCCTCTTCCTTATCGCGACGTGTCAACTCATGTCTCTTGATTTTCCCGGTCATGTAATCCTCTACATAAGCTCCCACCACCAAACCGTACTGGGTTTTGCCATTCATTGTCTGTGCATACACATAATACATCTCTTCATCGTCCTGCACGAGCCACCCGTTATCCCGGAACAGCTTCAGATTTTCGGCGGCTTTTTCATATACATCTGCATCATGCTCGTCCTTTCCTACGGGGAAATCGATCTCCGGTTTGATGATACGATACAGTGATTTCTCATTTCCCTCGGCCTCTTTACGGGCCTCTTCTGAATTCAGCACATCATAGGGACGTGATGCCACCTCTTTTACCAGTGATTTCGGCGGGCGAATACCCTTAAAAGGTTTTACTTTCATCTTAGGTTTATTCTTAAAAGATTATTGCGCAAATATAGCTATTTTCTCCCGAATAAAGGGACAACACAAAGCCATTTAAGAAAAAACCGTTACATTTGTCGTGGGGAAACAGGTGTACGACACAAACAGGTTTAACTCCTGCATAATAAGCTTCTCGCACAACAATTAAACAAGGGTCACATGATACAGATTCACGAAAACAAACTTATTGAGGCTGCTGAAAAAGGGATGGACGAATTTCTGAAAGTATTTACCGATGCTTATCTTGAAGCATTGGACGGGGATATCACAGCAGAAAATATGGATCGTCTGAACGGGTATCAGCACACACTGCTGGCACTTCGTTTCTTTACCGAAGAAGTGAATGAAGGCGGATTCGTACAGCTCATCCAGAATGGCTACGGAGGGTATATTTTTGATAATCCGGTCGCAAAAGCATTGAAACAGATGGGCGCAAAAGGATTTTCAAAGATACTCTATAAGGCCAAAGAAATATACGACGCCCATCGTACGGAACTGGAACAGGAAACGACGGAGGAAGAATTCATGGCGATGTATACCGACTTTGAACAGTTCGATGAATTGGAGGAGAAGTTCTTCTATATAGAAGAGGAAGAGATCTCCATTATCGCGCAATATGTGGATGAGAATCTGGAAGATTTTGCGGAGATCGTGAAATAACCTATTTTGCAAAAACGAGTGAAACTTATATAAAAAAGTCGATGATCCTATTTTATACACGAGCCCGTGGCCTTGACACCCACAAAGATAGCATATTCCCGGAACTCACTGGCATTTATATACAAAAAAAGCCTTGATAACCAACATTTACATATTGATTATCAAGGCTTTTTAATTTCGTCGGGGTGGCGGGATTCGAACTCGCGACCCCCTGCTCCCAAAGCAGGTACACTAACCGGACTGTGCTACACCCCGAAATCGGATGCAAAAGTACAACTATTTTCCGATTATATAAAGAACTATCCGGTTTTTTTGCTTTACCGCATGATTCACGCGAGAATTGTGTAAATTTGCAGTCCAATATATCAAACGATAATATCTTATGTACAGAAGCAATACATGCGGCGAACTCCGGTTGGCCGACGTAGAGAAAGAGGTTACTTTAGCCGGATGGGTATCCAAAATCCGTAAGATGGGGGGAATGACCTTCCTTGACCTGCGCGACAGGTATGGCATCACACAGTTGTCATTCAACCAGGAACTGGATCAGGATCTCTGCGACCAGGCCAACAAGCTGGGACGTGAATGGGTGATCCAGATTACTGGTACCGTCAAGGAACGCACTAGCAAGAACCCTCATATTCCTACCGGGGACATCGAGATCATCGTCTCGACTCTGACTGTACTAAATGCTTCCAAAACACCTCCCTTCACTATCGAGACCGACACCGACGGAGGGGATGAATTACGGATGAAATACCGTTACCTGGATCTGCGTCGTAATGTGATAAGGCAGAACCTGGAACTACGTCATAAGATGGCTTTCGAGACACGCCGGTACCTCGACGAGAGAGGATTCCTGGAAGTGGAAACACCGGTACTGATCGGGTCCACCCCCGAAGGAGCACGCGACTTTATTGTTCCTTCCCGCATGAATCCGGGTGAATTCTACGCGCTGCCGCAATCTCCACAATTGTTCAAGCAGTTGCTGATGGTATCGGGATTCGACCGCTATTTCCAGATTGTGAAATGCTTCCGTGATGAGGACCTGAGAGCCGACCGTCAGCCGGAATTCACCCAGATCGACTGTGAAATGTCATTCGTCAACCAGGAAGATGTATTACAAACCTTTGAAGGATTGACAAAACACCTGTTCAAATCGATCAAAAACATCGAAATACCCGATTTTCCCCGTATAAGTTATGCTGACGCCATGCGGCTGTACGGGTCGGACAAACCGGATACCCGATTCGGAATGACATTTACGGAGATAAAAGATATTACCGTCGGGCGTGAATTCGGAGTATTTGATTCGGCAGAATATGTAGGTGCCATTTGTGCAAGGGGATGTGCTTCTTACACACGCAAGCAACTGGACGAATTGACCGATTTCGTAAAACGCCCCCAGATCGGAGCTAAAGGATTGATCTACCTGCGGTATAATGAAGACGGTTCGTTGAAATCTTCTGTCGATAAATTCTACACCGAAGAGGATCTCAAAAAATGGGCGGAACGATGCAATGCCCAACCGGGTGACCTTATACTGATTCTGGGTGGAGAGACTGAAAAAACGCAGAAACAATTATGCGAATTGCGACTAGAAATGGGCACCCGTCTGGGATTGAGAGACAAAAACAACTACAAATGCCTGTGGGTGACAGATTTCCCATTATTGGAGAAAGATGAAGAGTTGAATCGCTTCTTCGCAAAGCATCATCCATTCACTTCTCCTAAACCGGAAGATATACCGCTGCTCGACACCGATCCCGGTGCTGTTCGTGCCAATGCTTACGATATGGTGATCAACGGTGTGGAAATAGGTGGCGGCTCCATCCGTATTCATGACAGCGGATTGCAAAAGAAGATGTTCTCCGTACTCGGATTTACAGAAGAACGGGCGCAGGAGCAATTCGGATTTCTGATGAATGCTTTCCAATACGGTGCTCCTCCGCATGGCGGGATTGCTTTCGGGTTGGACAGGTTTGTTTCCGTCTTTGCCGGACTGGATAGTATCCGCGATTGCATTGCCTTCCCGAAAAATAATGCCGGACGCGATATGATGATCGATGCTCCCTCCCGTGTAGAGCAGGAACAGTTAGACGAACTGGGTATCATACTGTCACAAAAAAAGCTGCCTTAAGCAGCTTTTTTTGGTTTAGTCATCTTCGCATTAAAGGATATATCCTTCATTATAGGTTTTATTGAACAACCTGTTCGCATCTGCCTCGGGATCATCTACAAACTTCTCTGCTGCCGGATCCCATTTAACGGGGCGCCCCAGGTCGTAGGCAATATTTCCCAACGTACAAACCGTACAGGAACGGTGTCCTATTTCCACAGGAACTACCGGATCGGTATTTGTTTTCACCGATTCAATAAAATTCACGAGATGAGGGATCTTTGTCTCGTAAGCACCTTCTGTATTTTCCGCTACAGGGGGCAGCAAACTGTCATCAGAAGCCTTGAAATGGCCTCTCGACACCTCGATCCATCCTTTATCACCCCAGAATTTGACTCCCTTGGTCTGTTTTTCGTCGAACGGTTCCTCGGTCATCACCACCCCGTTGGCATATTTGTAAGTCAGGTATTTGGTATCCTCATATCCTGCCGGAATAATCTCCACGGGGCCGCTTCCGTCCATTCCAAGTCCCCATTGGGCGATATCGAACATATGTGCACCCCAGTCGGTAGTAAAACCTCCACCCAATTCCTTATACCAGCGCCATGCGCCCCAGAACTGTTCATTCTGTTCGGGGTCGAGCGAAATAGGAGGGTTCAACTGGGAATTATAATGCACGTACTCTGACGGGCCTAACCACAACGGCCAGTTCAAATCTGCCGGCACGGGCTCTTCAGGCAGGTCGTAAGGTGTAGGAGGAGCGCCTACATAAGCATTTACCTTCTCAATTTTCCCGATTTTCCCTTCCTGTACCATCTTTACAGCATGTTGGAAATTGGCATCGGAACGCTGTTGGCTGCCTACACCTAAAATCACCCCGTTGTCACGCACCGCTTTCGTTAACATTTGCCCCTCTTTAATAGTAAATGTCAACGGTTTTTCCAGATAAACATTCTTTTTCGCATTACAAGCCTCAATAGCCATAAATGCATGCCAGTGGTCGGGTGTAGCAATTACCACAGCGTCGATATCCTCGCGGGCAATCAGTTCTTTGTAGTTTTCATATACCTCTACGGCTACTTCCGACTGGTTTTCTGTATAGTGCTTGTTCACTCGTAGCAGAAAACGCTCCCTCTTGATACCATACACATCACTTCCGGCCACCACTTGTACTCCCGGTATCCCGATAAAACCGTTCAACAGATACATTGCTTGCTGCCCGAGCCCAATAAAACCCAGACGAATAATTCCATCATCCGCTCCCGTACCCTTGTTTTGTTTACATGATGCGAGAAACTGCGGAAAGACTGCTACTCCAACCGCACCAACAGCGGCTGTTTTGATAAATTTCCTTCTTGTTAGTTGATTACTCATGACTTTTAGATTAATAGAAAGTAAATATTTTTTCTTTTCTCATGCAAATATATACTTTTATTATCAATCATCTTGTTTTTAACAAAGGAATCTATGAAAATTAAAAAAGTGCTTTAACCCAGTTCCTCCAGTTTTCTCCTGTCCAGCACTTTCAATTCTCTCTTATAAAGGGAAATCATTCCTTCCCTGATCATTTCTCCCAGGGTACGGGCCAGTGAAGGGCGTTGTACGCCAAAGTACTCAGCCAACTGGGTTTGGGTACGCCTTAATATAAAAGAATTGTACTGGGGAGTTGTATTTTCCAATATATAAAGGGATAATTTTCCTTTCAGGCTTTTGATAGACATCATCTGCACCTTTTTAGAAAGAAATACGGTCATATTGGAGTTGACCTTCATAAAATTGGTCATCAACGTTTCATTCTGCATCATCTCCTTCATCCACATCGATTTGGGGATCAGATAAAAAGTGCTTTTCTCGGCAGTGATCACATCTACCGGATAACGGTTCTCAGTGGCAACCAGAAAAGCAGGAGCAAGCGGCCTGACCGGTTCAATGAACTCAATTTCCAAGACATTTCCCTCTTTGGTCACCATTTCGGTACGCACCAGGCCTCCCATCAGCAGATAAAGGAATTGGACCTGGTCACCCTGCCGAACTACATAATTGCCTTTATCGACTTCCCTCACTTCGGATACAGAACGCTCCAATATCCCATCTATCTCCTCTTTGGACAAATGAAGGAAAAGGGGACAGGAAAATATATTGTAATCAGCCATAACTATTTCATCATTTTGATACAAAATTAGATGATTTTCTTTTGTAAACCGCATAGGAGGATAAAATCCGGCAGGGTGTAACCACGGTTACACTTTTTGTCATGATGGGCCGATACCTTTGCAGTAAACAATTACACAAATCAATCTTACGAAATAATATGGAAAAAATGTTTTGCTATCAGTGTCAGGAGACGAGTAAGAACGAAGGTTGCACCATACAGGGTGTTTGCGGGAAAACAGCCGATGTGGCCAACCTGCAGGACCTGTTGATGTTCCTTTGTAAAGGCATCTCCCACTACACTGTTCGCTTAAGGAAGTTGGGGATTGAGATTCCCCAGATCAACAAGTTCATTACCGATAGTCTCTTCATGACCATCACCAATGCCAATTTCGACAAAAGCCGGTTTATCACACGTATCTTAATGGCTTATGAAATGCGGAATGCCGCTGAAGAGCGGTTACTCTCCGCAGGGGGGAGTAGGGCCGGAATTACTTTTGACGGAGCCTTCTGGAGAGGAGACACTGAAGAAGAGATGGCAGAGAAAGCAGTGGAGACAACCATTCTCACTACCGAAAATGAAGATATCCGTTCACTCCGTGAATTGACTATATACGGATTAAAAGGGATGGCTGCCTATGCCGAACATGCATTTAACCTGGGTTATGAAGAGAATGAGATTTACGGTTTTATGCAGCGGGCACTGGTAGATGTGACCAACGATTCACTCAATGCGGAAGAGCTGACAGGATTAGTCCTGGAAACCGGTAAATACGGCGTGCAGGTGATGGCCTTGTTAGACAAGGCCAACACTTCGAGCTACGGTCATCCGGAAATCACGAAAGTCAGTTTAGGCGTCCGTAACAACCCCGGCATTTTGATTAGCGGGCACGATATGAAAGATATGGAGGAGTTGCTGAAACAAACAGAAGGAACCGGTGTGGATGTATATACCCATAGTGAAATGCTACCGGCCAATTACTATCCGGCATTCAAGAAATACAGCCATTTTGTAGGTAATTACGGTAGTTCATGGTGGCATCAGATTGAAGATTTTGAAAATTTCAATGGCCCGATCCTTTTCACTACCAACTGTATCGTACCTCCCAGAAAAAACTCCACTTACGGAGATAGGGTGTATACTACAGGGGCTTCCGGATTCGAAGGATTCAAACATATTGAAGACCGTAAGGACGGACAGCCCAAAGATTTTTCCGCGCTGGTCGAACATGCGAAAAGGTGTGCTCCTCCCACAGAGATGGAAAGCGGAGAGATCATCGGCGGATTTGCCCACAACCAGGTCATTGCACTGGCTGATAAAGTGGTAAACGCCGTAAGAACAGGTGCTATCCGTAAATTCTTCGTGATGGGCGGTTGCGACGGGCGTTTAAAAGGACGCAACTATTATACCGAATTTGCAGAGAAACTACCCAAAGATACGGTAATCCTTACCGCCGGATGCGCGAAATACCGTTATAACAAACTGCCGTTGGGTGATATCAATGGCATACCACGTGTATTGGATGCCGGACAATGTAACGACAGCTACTCGTTGGTAAAGATTGCATTGGCGTTGAAAGAAGCTTTCGGGCTCGATGACCTGAACGATCTTCCCATCGCCTACAATATCGCATGGTATGAACAGAAAGCAGTGATCGTACTGCTGGCGCTTCTTTCACTCGGAGTGAAAAATATCCATTTAGGCCCCACCTTGCCTGCATTTCTCTCGCCAAATGTGGTCAACGTATTGGTCAACAATTTCGGGATAGCAGGTATCACCACTGTGGATGAAGATATGAAAGTATTGTTAAATGCGTGATAATAAGGCAAAGTTGACTGTAAAAAAACCGGCTCCTAACAAAGCCGGTTTTTTCTAATAAATTTATTCACATATTCGTGAATTCAAAAATTATTGATTAACTTTGTATCATTAAAGAGCGAAAAAGGTGAAGATTATTTTCGAAAAGGAGTATCTGGAAGAGTTGTACACTACAGGAAAAGCAACATCGAAAAAATATCGTTTTCAGCCTGAAGTGATCCGTAAATACATCGAGACTGTGGATAAACTTCGTGCCGCTAATCGAATCGAAGATCTATTTATTATCCGGAGTTTACATTACGAAAAGCTTATAGGAGATAAAAAAGGGCTAGAGAGTGTTCGTATCACACTACAATATCGTCTGGAATTTATATCATCCTTCTCAGAAATCGAAAGTATTACCATTTGTTCGTTAGTAGACATTAGCAAACATTATCAATAAAAGAAACATTATGAACACAGTATTACCAAAATATCCCACCCATCCAGGAACTCTCATTAAGGAAGAACTCATTGAAATGGGTAATACTACACAGAAAGAACTCGCCTCATCTTTAGGTATTACTCCATCTTATCTGAGCGAGGTGATTAATGGGAAACGTGCAATCAATGCATCTTTAGCTATCGGATTAGAAGAAGTATTTGGTATTTCCGCTGAATATTGGTTACGTTTTCAAGCGCAATACGATCTTGATATATTACGCATTTCCCGCATAAATAAGCCAATAACAAAAAAATCCGATCAACTTTTCTATGAAAAGGAATTTACTGTTTGAAATCAATCATCCATGGAAATTTTTGAAAAATATTCATATTATTAATCTCCAACCCTATAAATAAAGAAAATACACTATAAATCAATCCATTAACACAAATGAAATCTATCAAAATAATATCAAATTTAAAATTATCCCACAAAGGACTTGAATGCGAAGATAATTGTGGAAAATACCGGGAAATAGGTTTATTACAGGGTTCAATGGATGGTGCTTGTGCTGTACGGATTGAATGGAAAAATAGTTTCCGATCAGGAGAATAGGGGCAGAAATCCTGATAATAAACTCATTCAACTGAAAACATTAAAGTTTACTAAAACAAGAGTTATGTAACTTCGGTTACAATTTATACTAGTTCTAAATAGTATTTTTGTAGACAGCATGAGGTATTTTCTTTAAGGCCAACGCATATAAACCGGTTTCTTTCAATATATGCAGCAGTCTGGAAATATTCTGCTCTAATAAAAACATAACTATTCTGTTAAGCCAAATGAGCAGAGCCAAGCTTGCTTGAGCTATGCCATGGCGAAGAATAGTCTAACTTTAGTGAACTAAAAATAACGATTATGGCAACATACGAAAAATCAAAAGTCATCGCCCTCGAAGAATCGATAGATTACGCTTCCGGCGGGGTAGTCAGCAAACAAGTCACCAAAAACAAAGTAGGGAATATCACTCTCTTCTCTTTCGATAAAGACCAGGGGCTGACCGAACATACCGCAAACTACGACGCTTTTGTACAGATACTGGACGGAGAAGCTGAAATACGGATTGGCGGTGTACCGCATCTTCTGAAAAAAGGAGATTGCATCATCATGCCGGCTAATATACCCCATGCTCTGACAGCCGTTGAGCGCTTCAAGATGTTGCTGACTATGATCCGCGGAGAAGAATAAAAGGGTAGAAACTGACCGGTAAAATAAACTTTATATATGAGCGAATTCATCAATAACTCAACGCAGCGCAAAGAGATGCTGCGTCATCTCCTTCTCAGGCTGCACGAAGGGGACAATCCCGAAATATTGCGCCAACGGCTGATTGAAGTGCTGAAAAGCATTCCCTACCACGAAGTAGTGGAGGTAGAGCAGGAACTGATCAACAGCAATGCACTTACCGAAGAAGAGATCCTGGACTTCTGTGACCTGCATACGGCCGTACTCGACGGAAGTATCGACCTGCAAGGGGCAAAACAGATACCTCCCGGACATCCGGTAGATACTTTCAAGAAAGAGAATATTGCTATCCGTCAACAGATCAAAGCCTACGAGGAGGTAAAGAAAAAGATTGCGGATATCACCGATGCACAAGTGACGGGATATGTACTTCAACTGCGTACCATCTTCAACAACTTCTCCGATATCGACAAGCATTACAAACGGAAGGAGTATCAACTTTTCCCGTTCTTGGAAAAACATCTGATTACCGGCCCTCCCAAAGTGATGTGGGGCAAGCATGATGAGACGCGTGAACTGCTGAAAAATTCGCACGAAGCACTCGCATCACCCATTTCCGGGGCGGAAGAATTAAAATCGATCGTACAGTTGGTGCTTGACCATACGGTAGAAATGATTGCCGGGATGATCATGAAGGAAGAGGAGATCCTCCTGCCAATGTCGATGGATACGCTTACAGAAGATGAGTGGTACAAGATATATCAGGAAACACCTGAATTCGGTTATTGCCTGATCGATCCGGAGGATGAATGGGCGCCGGGCGGTATGAAAGTAGAAAAACAGGAGTTTGTGACGGCCGATGCTATCCGACTATCTTCAGGAGCATTCAATCTGGAAGAGTTAGAGGCATTGTTCCTGCACCTTCCCATCGACATCACCTTTGTAGATAAGAACGACAAGGTACGTTTCTTCTCGCACAGTCCCAACCGCGTTTTCGAACGCAACCGGTCCATCATTGGCCGCGATGTACGGATGTGCCACCCGCCCGGCAGTGTACATATAGTGGAGCAGATACTCACCGATTTCAGAAGCGGGAAAGAGAACAAGGCTGTTTTCTGGATGTCGAATTTTCAGGGACGTTTTATTTACATCGAATATTCTGCCGTCCGCGGGAAAGAAGGTGAATACCTCGGTGTAGTGGAGGTGACACAGGATATCACCACCATGCGAAAGCTGGAAGGCGACCAACGGTTATTATCGTATGAGCAGAGATAGAATAGATATCACACCCGATACAAAGGTCGCGGAATTACTGAAGAATTATCCCGAACTGGAAGGGACGATTCTTCAGTTTTCACCCGCCTTTGCGGCACTAAAAAACCCGGTGTTGCGCAGAACAGTGGCAAAAGTGACTTCGCTGCAGCAAGCCGCCAAAGTTGGCAACATCAATGTAGTGGATATGGTGAACACATTACGAAAAGAAATAGGAATACCCGAACTGGGAGAAAATTTTTGTCCTGAAGGAGAAGAGACTTCCGTTCCTTTTTCACAGGAAGTCCCCGAAACGCTTGTTACATTTACCCTGGATGTACGTCCGGTCATTGAAGCAGGTAATCATCCCAAAGATTTGGTTGTTGCACAGGCTGAGAAGTTGTTGCCCGGCGAATGTATGGAGTTGATCTCGCCTTTTCCTCCGGTTCCATTGATCAACCTACTGCAAAATAAGGGATTCAAGGTCACCATGCTTGCGCCGGAAAAGGGCATAGTAAGAACGTTCGTGAAGAGGTAATATTTTATTCAGCAAGATAATCTCGCAGTTCTGATATCTTATTCACAACTGTATCAGATACAATGACGTCACGCATTATCGTAATGTGCCTTAAGTTGCCGTTTTACTTCACCTACAAATTCATCGACAGTAATTGCCCCTTCAGCAATAGCCTTATCCCAAGCACTTTCTCTTTTTGTATTTTCTCTCTTATGAGCAGTTATACTAACTCCTGCAAGCGAATTTAGATAATCCAGTGTCTTTTTCACTTCTGGAGTTTCTTCGTCTATCTTTATTATCAATGTAGTCATACCATTATCTTTATTTTAGCCCCAAGGATATCCGGTATAAAATAAAGATTAATATCTCACAAATCCAAATTTAAAACTATAAATCTTTGAAATAGAACTAAACAACGTATCTAACTTATTATCTCTACGTGCTTACCATTGGCTTTGGCATCGAGATACAAGCGGTATAGGCTTCCTTTTTCGTCTAACGACCCAAAGACCACTTTATCTGCCATCTCAATGATATAATTATTTCGGGTAAAACAATTCTGTTGGGATTGACGTTTTATTGTCTGCGAAACAGGAGAGATAAGCAGAAGTCGATTCTCTTTTAAAGGATTTTGCAAAAGATCGGGGATTTGTTTGTAAAGCGCCCTCCCCATAACCAGTATGATGGGTTGCTTTCCTTTAAGTAGAAAGGTTAAGACATCTTTCTCCAAAGGAGAATGGAACCCGCTAATAATACATGTACCTTTGTCCCGTTCCTGCGTGGCCCAATCGTAGCATTTCAGTACGGCAGTCGGGGAAATTTTCCTGCTGCTCAAAAAGGCTGTTTTAGGTAATTTCAGCAAATCTTTATTTCCAAGAAAGGACAAATCCATGGCAATACTAATTCTTTAACTCAAATGCATACAAATAGTCAATTGGTTGATGCGGATTATCCGCATTCTGCTGCCAAGCAGTCTCTTTGTGGCTTAAATCAACCATTTCCTGGGTAGAGAGATCTTTGAATTTGTCATTAATACTTTGCAGCATTTCCAGTTCCTGCTGTTGGAACAAATTATCATTGAATTCTCTTGCAGGAAGATACTTTTCCCCCACTCCCCCATCCGGGAATGTCTTGTTATGCACTTTCAACAGTTCCATTTTTGCCAGATGCTCAAATATACTATTAAAATTATCCGGAACAGGCCCCATATCAATCGCGTAATACTCCGCTCCACTTATGGATACACCATATTCTTTGAAAAAGGTAAAATCCGCGTAAAACAATAATTTATTCAATTTCGTTTTCCACGGTCGTTGATGGGTGCAGAAATAGATAATCATTTCCACAAATTTCTCAAAATCCGGTTTGCCAAATCCGGTGAACCGACTTCGCCGTTTGCCGTCGAAAAGATAGTTTCTGACCACTGTCTCTTCCTTATCAGCCTTATTAATCAATCTCCCCGCATTGTGTCTTGCTTTTTCTATGGCACTACCCTCCAATGCGTGGGAAAGATCAATCATATCGAGAAATTTTCTCGGGTCGGCAGCCATCTGTATCAACCGGGCATTGGCTTGTGTGGGCACCTCTCCCGCTTCATATTGCCGGTATGTGTTGTCTCCGAATCCCAAAACATGCGACATCTTTATTGCCGACAGATCATATTTTTCCCGTATGGATTTTATCTCATCGGGATAGGGAATATTATATTTCTCCCTATATTGATTGATGACCTGACTGTAATTCAATTGTGCGAAATGTTCATCCTCGAACTCTTCACCCGTATCTTCACACTTCCAGGAATGAAAACAAATCTTGAAGATTTCTTTCCGGAATGTCATCTCACGCCATTCCTTCCGGACGACCATTTCTTTCTCTGTAAACGGACTTAACATTGTTATTCGACTTTAATTTTTAAAAGGATAAATGATGGGATACTCCGCTTTATGGAATGAGATACATATTACGTTTCTTTTCGTGACAGATATTTTTATATACACTTCAATACCTTTTACCATTTTCCCGAAAGCCACCATTTCGTATTGCTCCTGATAGACTCCTTCTTCTATTCTGTAGAAATCTTCAGCCTTCAATTGCAAAATTACTTCCTTCCGCTTATCCGGAGGTATATCCAAATCAAGCAATGCTTGCGCATTCTTTTCCCGCTGGTTCAGGAACATAAAGGTTATCAAACCGCAAGCTTCTTTGGTCCTGATTTCGTCCAAGAACTTTTCAATGTCTTGTTTGATTGTCATTATGGTAACGCAAAGATAAGGTAAAACATTCAAATAAACAACTAAAAAGTCAATATTTCATATTTATAAACACATATTCTCAACTAATAAATCAATATTATCACAAAATATTTCTCATTCAATTATATCAATTTTTAACCCGAGATTTAATTGTTTGGATATTTTCTCCAGTTGCTGTCGCTTGGTAATAGTGGCGGAATGAGTTACTACCAGCCAGCCACCGGATATCTCATGCTGATTATAAAAATCATCTTTTCGCTTAGAGACTAAGTTCGTCCGTAAAGCTGCTCTCATCCCCAATAGGTAATGGCAACTTATTTTCAATAGCATAAATATAAATGGCATTGCGTAAAATATGCCTATAGAGTGATATAAGATAAGATATTCCACTACTATCTAATCGTTTAAAAAAATTCGTCCGGCAAAATCCCATCATCCGTTGCCCGGCACGACTCAAATTCTCAATAATTGTATTTTCAGATTCGGTCAATTCCGGTAATTTATCACTTAAATAATGAATGAGTCCATAACGGGGAAGCCTTAGTTCGCCCATTCTATCCATTACCTCTTCGGAATAAAGGCTTTCAAATTGATCTCCTTTTTTTGTAGGAAAACTTATCGATTTGGGAAGCCGTTCAGGAAAATAAGATCTGGAGCCATCACGAAATTCCAAATACTTTTTATTATTCTCATCCCGCTTTGCATAGTTGTCTTTGATAAAGGTGCGTGTTCTTCTTATCAGGAACAGACGCATCAATTCCCGCCAGTCATCTGGTTCATCACTTCTTTCAAACGCCTTGATACTACGAATATAATCCTCGTGATGCTTTGAAAACTCCCTTTCGCCCCCAATACTTCTAATATATTGCTCCGGCTGGATACCCAAATCGGTATCATCTTTCAAAAACAATTTCAGTTGATTTCCCAAATCGGTAAAATCCATATTGTAAGGTGTAGCCGTAAGCATCAGCACCTTACAACCCTGCAATGCTATTAACCGTTTAATATTCTGATAACGTTTTCCCTGGCTGTTTCTCAAGTTATGGCTCTCATCGATTATTATCAAATCGTAATGACGCACATTGTTTTCATCGATAGGTTTAGATATGGAATGTATATCTGCTTTCAAATCATATTTAATAACATATTTTTTCCACATCTCTTGCAAGTTGGCCGGACACAGAATCAATGTGGAACATGAGCTGTTTAGCTCATATACTTAGCTATGGCACAGGCAGTTATAGTTTTACCCAAACCAACCACATCTCCAATCATAGCACCCTCTCTCCGTTCAAGATACCAATCAAATTTCGGTATTGGTAAGAGATGAAAACAAAGCAGCCGATTTAAAAGCAAGAGGCATCAATATCGTCAAAGGAAATTATGACGATTATGCTTCACTTGTGGCAGCATTTGAAGGCGTTGAAAAATTAGTGTTTGTGTCGGGCAACGATGTTGTAAACCGACTGCCACAACACGAAAACGTAATAAAAGCTGCAAAAGAAGCGGGAGTAAAACACGTCGTATATACAAGTTCGGAGCGCAAAAACGAAACCGCAACATCTCCCATTGCCATTATTACGGAAGCCCACGTCAAAACAGAAAAATGGTTGGAAGAAAGTGGTCTGCAATACACTTTTTTGAAAAACACATTGTATATGGACTTAGTACCTTCCCTTGTTGATAAAGTATTGGAAACAGGGACGGTTTACTATCCCGCGGGCAAGGGCAAAGCTGCATTGGTGCTACGCACAGAAATGGCGGAAGCCACCGCTAACGTATTGATCACAGAAGGACACGAAGGAAAGTCGTACAGCATTAGCAACGTAGAAAATTATTCATTCCAAGATGTTGCCGACATCATTTCGGAAATTTCGGGCAGAAAAATTATTTATGTTTCACCCACAGTTGAAGAATATACAGCAACGTTGGCAAATGCAGGGATTCCTGCGGCTCATAGCAGCATATTTGCAGGTATGGCATCAGCACAGGCACAAGAAGAATTTGCAAACACAAGCAACGACCTTGAAAAACTCTTGGGCAGAAAACCAATGTCCTTGCAAGAATATTTGCGACCCATTTATGCAAACAACAATTAAGATTTAATACAAAAATGAACATCACAGTCTTTGGCGGAACAGGAGTAACAGGGCTTTTGCTCATTAAAAAAGCGTTGGAAAGCGGATATACAGTTACTGCTTATGTAAGAACGCCGTCTAAAATTTCCATTCAACACAGTAAGCTTAAAATTGTAGAAGGCGAACTGACGGAACTTGATAAATTGGAAGAAGTAATAAACAACGCTGACGTTGTAATCAGCACCTTAGGTCCGACGCGGGAAACGAAAGACCTTGCCCTTGCAGACGGAGTGAAAAACATTACCGAGGCAATGAAAAACAAGGGCGTTAAACGCCTGATAGCAATCACTACAACGAATTTCAAAGATGGCAACGATAAATTCCAGCTCGGTTTTTCATTGGGGGTATCTATGGTAAAACTGTTTTTCAGGCACAGCTATGACAATGTTGTTTTAATAGGAAAGCATATTTCGGAAAGTAATTTGGATTGGACGCTTGTGCGGATTCCGACGTTGAGCAACAAGCCCGCAAGCGGAAAAATTAACGCGGGGTACACGGGCGACGGAACCATAAAAGTGCTTTGGCTAACACGGGCGGATTTAGCCGATTTTTTACTGCAACAAATGGACGATAAAAAATGGCTGCGCAAAGCGCCCGCAATAAGCAACTGATAAAAAGCATTATGAAATTAAAATCCATTTCCCTGATTTCGTTGGTAATGATATGCCTGACTTCTTGCGGACAGTCCATAAGTAGTCAAGTCAATACGAATAAGTAGCAGAAAATAATTCAATCAAAAAATACAACGGAAAGCAAAATGAAAATAGAAATTTGGAGTGATTTAGTCTGCCCGATGTGCTACATCGGAAAACGAAAATTTGAAACGGCATTAGCCCAATTTCAATTTAAGAATTTTGTGCAGATTGAATGGAAAAGTTCAGAATTCAGTTTCACAGATTTGAGGAAGACAGTCCTTTACATCCATTAATCAAAAATAATCCGCACATTGCTTTCAAGGTCGAAAATCTAATGACAGCAATTCAAGGT